>NZ_JBGWAB010000030.1:0-66048 GCF_041862025.1 Streptomyces sp. AB3(2024) | reverse complement strand
CGGCGCGGCCGCGCGGCGCGGGGCCGTCGCGTCCGTGCGGCGCGCACGGGCTACAGCAGGGCGAACTGGCCGCCCGGGCCCTCCTCCTGGTGGTCCAGCACCGAGGCGGGCCGCCGGGACCAGCGCGGCGGCGGCAGCACCCCGGCGGCCGTCAGTTCCCCGGCCGCCAGCAGCGGCCCGGGAGTGAACGCCGCCCGCAGCGGGGCCAGATCGGCCAGCAGTGCCAGGGTCGTGACCAGGGCCGACAGCTCCGAGGTCCAGGACTGCGGCCACTCGGCGGGACCGAACGCCTCCAGCCCCCGCGCCCGCGGATCCCGGTGCGCACCGCGCGCGGCGAACCAGGACTCCAGCACCCGCAAGCCCTGCGCCTCGTACTCCCACGCGCCCGCCGGCACCGGGGAGACCGCACCGTCCCCGAGGGTCAGCGTCTCGCTCTCCGGGCCGTACGCGAGCTCCCGCGGCCAGGCCGTCACCGCCGAGCGGACGTACGGCCGCCGCCCGCCCGGCAGCCGGGGCGGCTCCCCGCCCCGCACCCCGCGCAGCTGTACGGTGAGCAGCCGCTGACCCAGCTCCAGCCCGGCCCGCCACCGCTCCGGGTCCGCCGCGAGCGGGACCTCGTACCCGCGCGGCCCGGGGCGGCCCGCGGCGAGGATCCAGCACAGCACGTCCTCCGGGGTGACCCAGCCGCCGTGGCGCGCCCCCAGCAGCGGCAGCAGGCCCGGCGCGAGATTCGGCTCGGCCCCGCCGGGGCGCCGGTGCAGCGGCCGGATCCGGCCGAGCCGGCCCGCCGGGAGGTGGGCGGTGACCAGCGGTTCCGGCGCCTCCACCACGAACAGCTGCTGCGCGTCGAGAACCCGCCACAGCTCGGGGCGCGCCGAGTCGATGAGCCGCTGGTCGGGCAGCAGCCACTGCTCGTCGAAGGGCGCGCGGAGCACCCGTACGGGATCGGGGAAGGGGCCGGGGGCCTCGGAGAACCGGGCCGTCGCCGAGCGCTGCCCGGGCAGCGCGGCCGCTCCGGCCGCGGGCGTACGGGTCCGGCTCGGGCGGAACAGCAGCTCCCGCTCATGCCCTTCGGCGTGCGTCAGGGCCGTCCAGCGGGCGCGCAGCGTGGCCGGATCGGGCGCGGCCACCCAGTCCCGCCCCAGGCGCAGGCCGCCCACGGACCAGGGCATCAGATCGTCCAGCAGCGGTACGTCTTCGCTCACCCGGCAGATGGTAGCGACGGGGCGCGGGGGCCGGGCCTCGTCCAGGCCGAAGCGTTACGCTCCTTATGTACGCATACGTACCATCCGTACCGACCTAGGAGTCGGCCATGAGTCAGTACGACGAGTATTCGACGCCGTCCCAGGCGGAGGGCGAGCGGCTCGACGAGGACATGGACGAGCAGCAGCGCAAGCAGCGGCAGCACCCCCAGACGATGCGCACCACCCCCTCCCAGGCCGAGGGGGAACGCCTCGGGGAGGAGAAGGGCGAGGAGCGCTAGGACCCGCCCGCCCTCGGGGCCTTCGGGGCACGTGGCCCCTCAGGGTGCGTCGACCGTCACCGTGAAGGAGAATCGGTCGCCCCGGTAGCGGATCCGCGCCACGTCGGCCACCCGCCCGTCCTCGTCGTACGTCACGCCCGTGTAGTGCAGGATCGGGCTCAGCAGCGGGACCTGGAGCAGTTCGGCCGTGACCGGGTCCGCCAGGCGCGCCTCGACGGTGTCGGTGATCCGGCTGATCCGCACCCCGACCACGTCGCGCAGCACCTTCGTCATCGGCCACCGCACCAGGTCGTCCAGGTCCACGGCGTCCGCGAACTCCGGGCGGACCGCGTTCTCCGCCCAGTTCGTGGGCTCACCGCTCTCCCCGTCGTGGCGGAGCCTGCGGTACGTGACCACCTCGGCGGTATCGGGGAAGTGCTCCAGCAGCTCACCGGCCACCGGCGTCCGCTCCCGCCCCAGGATCGTCGTCCGCTCGCCCGACTGCTGGGCCACGATCGCGTCGACCGACCCCAGCAGCCGCACCGGGGGGCTGCGCCGCGCGCCCGGCTCGATGAAGGTGCCGCGCCGCCGGTGCCGGCTGATCAGGCCCTCGCCCTCCAGTTCCTTGAGTGCCTGGCGCATCGTCAGGACGCTCACGCCGTAGTGCTCGGCCAGCTGTTCCTCGGTCGGCAGGCGCAAGGAGGCGTCCGGGGTGCGGCCCAGTATCGAGGCGCGCAGGGACTGGGACACCTGGTACCAGAGGGGCAGTTTCCGGTTCAGGACGAGGGAGTCGGGGGCGAAGGCGATCACGGGTGGTTCTCCGAACGGCGGCAGGCTGGAGTGCAGGCGGCGGGCGTGCGCGCACGGGGCCGTGCGCGCACGCATGCGCATGTTAGGCGCGGAAGTGGCGCTGGAGACCCTCCCAGACGTCGTCGTATCCGCGCTGGAGGTGCTCCGCCCCGGCCGCCTGGGGGGTGGCGGTGATCGGCCAGCGGGTCTCGAACATGAAGGCCAGGCCGTCGTCGATCTTCTGCGGCTTCAGCTCGGCGGCGCTGGCCCGGTCGAAGGTCTCGCGGTCGGGGCCGTGCGCCGACATCATGTTGTGCAGCGAACCGCCGCCGGGCACGAAGCCCTCGGCCTTGGCGTCGTAGGCGCCCTCGATCAGGCCCATGTACTCGCTCATCACGTTGCGGTGGAAGTACGGCGGGCGGAAGGTGTCCTCGCCGACCAGCCAGCGCGGGGCGAAGACCACGAAGTCCACGCCCGCCAGGCCCGGGGTGTCGGAGGGCGAGGTCAGCACGGTGAAGATCGACGGGTCGGGGTGGTCATGGCTGATCGACCCGATGACGTTGAAGCGGCGCAGGTCGTAGACGTACGGGACGTGCGTGCCGTGCCAGGCCACGACGTCGAGCGGGGAGTGGTCGTAGGTCGCGGACCAGAGGTTCCCGCAGAACTTGTTGACCACCTCGGTGGGGCGCTCGACGTCCTCGTACGCGGCCACAGGCGCCCGGAAGTCGCGGGCGGCGGCGAGGCCGTTGGCACCGATCGGGCCCAGGTCGGGGAGGTCGAAGGGCTGCCCGTAGTTCTCGCAGACGTAGCCGCGGGCGGGCGCGCCGCCGCCACCGTCGCCGTCGCCGTCGAGGAGCCCGACGCGGAAACGGACGCCGCGCGGGATCAGGGCCACCTCGCCGGGGCCGACCGAGAGCAGGCCGAGCTCGGTGCGCAGCAGCAGGCCGCCGCGCTCCGGGACGATCAGCAGCTCACCGTCGGAGTCGCTGAACACCCGGTCCCTCATGTCGGCGTTGGCGGCGTAGAGGTGGATGGCCATGCCGGTGCGCTGGGTGGCGTCGCCGTTGCCGCCCAGGGTCCACAGGCCGGCCAGGAAGTCGGTGCCCGGGGCCGGGTCGGGCAACGGGTTCCAGCGCAGCCGGTTGGGGTCCGGGACGGCCTCGGTGAAGGGCGCCGTGCGCAGCGCTCCGTTGCCGACCCGGGTGAAGGCGGGGTGCGCGGCCGAAGGGCGGATCCGGTAGAGCCAGGAGCGGCGGTTGTGGCGGCGCGGCTCGGTGAAGGCGCTGCCGCTGAGCTGCTCGGCGTAGAGGCCGAGCGGGGCGCGCTGGGGCGAGTTGCGGCCGTGGGGGAGTGCGCCCGGCACGGCCTCCGAGCTGTGCTCGTTTCCGAAGCCGGTGAGGTACTCCAGCGCCTCCGCCGTCTTCCTGGCCTGCTCACTCATGGGCTGCTCCCGCTCCGTCGAAGGAATCCTATGCCAGACAGTAGGATTCCGCGCGCCGCTCGTCAACGCTGCCCCGGGGCGCGTGGCCGATTCCCGCCCGGGCCTCCCTCCGGGCGGCGGTGCGGGCGGCGGTGCGGACGGATCCGTGCGGGAGGGGATCCAAAAAGGTGAACATTGCTCTACTCTCACGCGCATGTCGTGGACCCGCAGGTTCCCCGCAGTGCCGGCGGCGCTCCTCGCCGCCCTTCTCGCCCTCCTGTCCCTCTTCGCCGCCGCGCCCGCCGCACTCGCGCACGAAGAGCGCCCCGTCGCCCTGCCCGACGGCACCGGATCCGTCCCCGCCTACCGCGCGGCCGAGCCCGACCTGATCGTCTGCAAGACAGACCGGCCCGCCTTCGAGCGCCGCATCGCCGGATTCCCCGACGGCCTGCGCCGCCGCAACCTCGACCTCTACGAACGCTGCGAGAAGTCCGGCTACCGCCACCTCCAGGCGGCCGTCGACGCCGTCGACCGCCCCGGCATGAACATCGCGGTCCTGCCCGGCCTCTACGAGGAGGAGCCCTCGCTCCCCAAGCCGACGGGCGAGTGCGCCGCCCTCAAGGCCCCGAACTCCGCCCTGGGTTACCAGATCCTGTCCTACGAACAGCAGGCCGGCTGCCCGCACAACCAGAACCTCGTCGCGATCCTCGGCAAGAAGAACCTCCAGATCGAGGGCACCGGCGCCTCGCGCATGGACGTCGTCATCGACGCCAAGTACCAGAAGCTGAACGCGATCCGCGCCGACAAGTCCGACGGCGTCTACTTCCGCAACTTCACCGCCCAGCGCACCACCTTCAACTCGCTGTACGTACTGGCCGGCGACGGCTTCGTCATCGACGACGTACTGACCCGCTGGAACGACGAGTACGGCTTCCTGACCTTCGCCAGCGACCACGGCCTGTACAAGAACTGCGAGTCCTACGGCAACGGAGACTCCGGCATCTACCCCGGCAGCGCCTCCGACATCAACGACGGGCGCGGCTACGACGTGCCCCGGTACTCGATCGAGATCACCGGCTGCCGCAGCCACCACAACATGGTCGGCTACTCCGGCACCGCCGGCGACTCGGTGTGGGTCCACGACAACGAGTTCGACCAGAACATGGGCGGCGCCTCGATGGACAGCGCCTTCCCCGGACACCCCGGCCTCCCGCAGAACCACGCCCGCTTCGAACGCAACCTCATCCACGACAACAACGCCGACTACTACCACCACGTGGCCGACGGCACCTGCGCGAAGCCGCCCGTCGAGCGCGGCTACGAGCAGGGGGTGGTCTGCCCCCAGATCTCGATGCCGCCGGGCACCGGCATCATCACCGCCGGAGGCAACTGGAACCTCTACGAGAACAACTGGGTGTACGGCCACCGGCGGGCCGGCTTCTTCCTCAGCGCGGTGCCGGCCTTCATCCGCGGCGAGGAGAAGTGGTCGAAGCAGACCGACACCTCCCACCACAACCGGTACGCCGGCAACATCCTCGGCAAGGACAGGTCAGGGGCCTCACGGCCCAACGGCACCGACGTGTGGTGGGACGGCCAGGGGCGCGGCAACTGCTGGCAGGACGGCCCCGACGGCTCCACCCCGGGCACCCTGCCGCAGTGCGGGAAGGCGCGCGGCGAGGTCAGCGGCGCCTCCGCCCGGCTGGTGGGCGAACCGGTGAAACTCACCCAGTTGCTGGTCTGCGCGGACTACAACGTCCAGGCCCGCAAACTCCCGGCCGGCTGCGACTGGTACGGGGCCCGCGGCCCGGAACGGGTGGAGACGCAGATCGCGCTGGCGGTGGCGGCCGTCCTGCTGCTGGTCGGCGGGGTGCTGTGGTGGCGCCGGCTGCGCCGCTCCCGGCTGGGCACGGTGGCCTCCCTGCTGGGGGCCGCCGGGCTGGCCCTGGACGTGGCCGGCTCCACGATGCCACTCCAGGACACCTTCGTCCCGGCCCTCGCCCTCCTGCTGCTCGGCCTCTGGTGGACCGGCGCCGGCCTGGCCCTGCGCCCCGGGCGCCCCTGGCTGGCCCGACTGACTCTGCTCCTGGGGGCGCTGACCCTGCTGGACGCCTTCGACAAGGCCGTGCTGATGATCCCCTGGATCCCGCTGAGCCCCGCCTGGATACGGGCGCTGGTGGCGCTGGTGTGGGTCCTGTGGGCAGCCGCCGCCGCAGCCCACCCCACCCCACCCACCCCCTCGACCCCCCAGCCCCCCACCCCCACCCCGTCCCCAGCCCTGACCCCCTGACCGACCCCGAGCCGGGCCCCGGCCTCCACCCCCGAGCCGGGCCCCGGCCCCGGTCCTGTCCCCCGGAGCGGGCCCCGGCCCCGAACCGGCCCCGGCCCTGCCCCCTGCCCCGGCCCTGCCCCCTGCCCCGGGCCGTTCCGGGGCAGGCCCCGACCCCCTGACACGGGCCCCTCCGGGGCGGGCCCCGACCCCACCCCCGACCCGGAGCCCGGCCCGGAGGGGGATCCACCCCACGCCGCCCCGGCCCTCGGCCGACGCCCGCTCCGTACCGCCCGCCGACGCCCGCCCCGACGCCCCGCGCCTCGCTCCGATGCCCGCAACTGACGACCCGCCGAGCCCGCCGCCGACGCCCGGCCCGCCGGCGGAGCGTGGCGGTGCGGGGGCGGGTCCGCGGGGGCGGTGACCGGTCGGCCCGAACCTCCATCGGAGGCCCGAAGTGACCGTTTCCGCACAGGACCGCATCCGGTGCGACGCCTGCCGACCACCCGCCCGCACGGGCCGGCCGCCACGACGCCGCACCCGCACGGCCGCGCTCGTCGCCCTCCTCCTGCTCCTCGCGGGCGGCGCGGCGACCGGCTGCGGGGGCAGGGCCACCACTCACCACAAACCCGGCACCACCCACGAGCAGGCCTCCGGCAGCACGGGCACCCTGCTCGACACCCAGGACGGCGGCGGCCACCGCCTGCGCGAGGTCCCGGCCCGGGGCGCGCCGGGGGTCAAGCTCACCGCCCGCCCCGACTCCGAGGACGGCTGGAACCTCCAACTGGCCGTCACCGACTTCCGCTTCACCCCCGACAGCACCGGTGGCGCCGCCCTCCCGGGCGCCGGCCACGCCCACCTCGAACTCGACGGCCACGCGCTGGCCCGCGTGTACGGCCCCTGGTTCCACCTGCCCGCGGCGCAGGTGTCCGAGGGCGCGCACACCCTGACCGTTCGCCTCTACGCCGACGACCACACGGCCTGGGCCGTCGCCGGCAAACCGGTCGAGGCGTCCGTGTCCCTGACCGCGGGCCCCCCGGGCGAGACGTCCCACAGCCACTCCGCACCCACCCCGGCCGACTCGGCGGCGCCCTCCGGGGCTCCACGGGCCGACCGGACCGTCACCCTCGCCGTCCGCGACGGCAAGGCGGTCCCCGCCACCGGCCGCACCGAGGTCAAGCGCGGCGAACGCGTCGCCCTGCGGGTCACCAGCGACCGGGCCGACACCCTCCACGTCCACGGCTACGACAAGGAACTCGCCCTGCCCGCGGGCCAGGAGGCGACCCTGGTCCTGACGGCCGACCGCACGGGCCTCTTCGAGGTGGAGACCCACGAGTCCGGGCTGGTCCTGACCCAGCTCCTGGTCCGATGACCCCCGGCCTCGGGCCGGCGGCCCCGGGCCGGGCATCAGCGCCCGGGGTGTGGTCCGGTGTCCGGCCCGGACCGGCGGCGGAGCCGGGAGCGGTGGCGGCGTTCGGGCCGGGGCCCGGCCGGAGCGTGGTCCTTCACCCGGCCGACCCTCAGGTCCCGCTCGCGCACGGGATCGGATCCCAGCACGACCTGCCCATCTCCCCCTTCTACGCCTTCGCCGGAGCCTTCACCGCGCTCTTCGTCTCCTTCCTCGCACTCGGCCTCCTCTGGTCGGTCTCCCGCTTCCGCGGCGACCGCTCCGGTCTGGCCCTGCCCGCCGGGTTCCAGCGGGTGGCCGACGCGCCGGCCACCCGCACCACCCTGCGCGGACTCGGCCTCGCCGCAGCCCTCGCCGTACTCCTCCACCTCCTCCTCGGTCCCGACGACCCCGCCCGCAACCCCGCTCCCGGCGCCGTCTACGTCCTGCTCTGGGTCGGACTCGTCCCCGCCTCCCTCCTCCTCGGCCCCGTCTGGCGCCTGCTCAACCCGCTGCGCACCCTGCACCGGCTCCTCCGCCGGATCCGCCGCCGCCCGCCCGGCGAGGGCCGCCCCCTGCCCGCCCGGCTCGGCCAATGGCCCGCCGCCGCAGGTCTGTTCGGCTTCACCTGGCTGGAGCTCGTCGCCCCCGACCCCGCATCCACCACCACCCTCCTCTGTGCCATTGCCGGCTACGCCGCCCTCCACCTGCTGCTCGCCGCCCGCTTCGGCGAGCGGTGGTTCGCCGACGCCGACGCCTTCGAGGCCTACTCCGACCTCCTGGCCCGGCTCTCACCGCTCGGCCGCCGCGGCGACGGCCGCCTGGCCCTGCGCAACCCCTTCCACGGACTCGACGCGACGCCCGAGCGGCCCGGACTCGTCGCCACCGTCTGCGTCCTGCTCGGGTCCACCGCCTACGACGGCTACTCCGACAACCCCGCCTGGATCAACGCCGTTCAGACCTCCCCCCTCGGCCGCACCCCCGCGGCCACCCTCGGACTGCTCGCTTCCATCGCCCTCGTCGCCACCCTCTACTGCCTGTGCGCCGGCGCCACCCGCCTCGTCAGCGGCCCGCACCCCCGCCCGCTGACCGCCTTCGCGCACTCACTCGTGCCGATCGCCCTCGGTTATCTCATCGCCCACTACTTCTCCCTCCTCGTCACCGAAGGACCACGCACGGTAATCATGGCACTCGGCACTGACAATGCCCCGGATCCCAGTCCCCCCTTGGGTCCCGGAGGTCTCGCGGCCCTCCAGGTGATCGCCGTCGTGGCCGGTCACGTACTCGGCGTGATCGCCGCCCACGACCGCTCCGTACGCCTCTTCCCGCCCGCCAGGGCCCTGGCCGGCCAACTCCCGCTGCTCGCGCTGATGGTCACGTACACCCTCGGCGGGCTCACCCTCCTGCTGAACTGAGGGCCGGTCGTCGCGTTCACCCGAACCACACGCCAGGAGCGGCATGATGGACCCCGTGCCTCCCGCCCACCCCCTGCGCCGGACCCCGGTCCAGCAGCGCAGCGCCGACCGTCTTGCCCGGATCCTCGACGCCTGCGCCGAGCTGCTCGACGAGACCGGCTACGAGAACCTCAGCACCCGTGCCGTCGCCCTGCGCGCCGGCGTGCCCATCGGATCCGTCTACCGGTTCTTCGGGAACAAGCGGGCCATGGCCGTCGCCCTCGCCCACCGCAACCTGGACCGGTACGCCGACGGCATCCAGAGGCGCCTCGCCGTCCTGCCGGTCACGGACTGGCGGCCCGTCGTGGACGCCGTCCTCGACGAGTACCTGGCCATGAAGCGCAGCGTCCCGGGCTTCGCCCTCGTCGACTTCGGCGTGCCCGCACCGCCCGCGGAGGGGCCCGCCGCCGACCCGAACCACCTGGTCGCCACACGCCTGACCCGGCTGCTGTGCGGGCATCTCCGGCTCGTCCCCGACGCCGGGCTGGAGCGCGCGGTGCTGGTCGCCGTCGAGGCGACCGACGCGCTCGTCCAGCTGGCCTTCCGGTCCGACCCGGCGGGGGACCCCGCGATCGTCGCCGAGACACGGGCGATGATGCACGCCTACCTGGCACGGGTCCTGGACTGAACGGCCCGGAGCCGACCGGCCGCCGCAACCCCCTCCCCGGCGTGCCTACCGGTCGGTATGCTCGGTGCGCCCGCGTGCCCGCGCCGCCGGGCCGGACCGCCGACGGTCCGTGCCCGTTCCGCGGCCTGCCGCCCCCTGGAGGGCCCATGCCCCGCACCGCCCCGCGCATCTGCCCCCTCTGCGAAGCCACCTGCGGCCTGACCCTGACCATCGAGGGGACCACCGTCACCGGCGCCCGGGGTGACCGCGACGACGTCTTCAGCCGCGGCTTCATCTGCCCCAAGGGCGCCGCCTTCGGAGCGCTCGACGCCGACCCGGACCGGCTGCGCACCCCTCTCGTCCGCCGCGACGGCCGCCTGCGCCGGGCGACCTGGGAGGAGGCCTACGACGCCATCGCCGCAGCCGTCCCCACCCTGGTCCGGGAACACGGAGCGCAGTCCGTGGGCGTCGTCCTCGGCAACCCGAACGTTCACACCATGGCCGGCGCCCTCTACCCGCCGCTGCTCGTGGGCGCCCTGGGCACCCGCAACCTCTTCACCGCCAGCACCCTCGACCAGATGCCCAAACACGTCTCCAGCGGACTGCTGTTCGGTGACCCCTTCGCCATTCCCGTGCCCGACCTCGACCGCACCGACTTCCTGCTCCTGCTCGGCGCCAACCCGGTCGAGTCCAACGGCTCCCTGTGCACCGCCCCCGACTTCCCCGGCCGGCTCAAGGCACTGCGGGCACGTGGCGGCACCCTCGTGGTCGTCGACCCGCGCAGGACGCGCACCGCCCGGCTCGCCGACCGGCACCTCGCACCCCGCCCCGGCAGCGACGCCCTGCTGCTCGCCGCCCTCGCGCACACCCTGCTCGCCGAAGGGCTGTCCGCTCCCGGGGCGTTGGCGCGACACACCGAGGGGCTCGGGGAACTCGCCGTCGCCCTTGGGAGTTTCACTCCTGAGGCGGTGGCCCCCGCCTGCGACCTCACGGCCGTCGAGATCCGTACCCTGGCCCGTGATCTCGCGGCCGCGCCGACCGCCGCCGTCTACGGGCGGATCGGCAGCTGCGCCGTCGAGTTCGGGACGCTCGCCAGCTGGCTGGTCGACGTACTGAACATCCTCACCGGCAACCTCGACCGGCCGGGCGGGGCCCTGTTCCCGCTCCCGGCGACCGGCCCGCGCCCCCGTGCGGCCGGACCCGGCCGGGGGTTCGCGCTCGGCCGCTGGCACAGCCGGGTCTCCGGCCATCCCGAGGCCAAGAGCGAACTGCCCATCGCCGCCCTCGCCGAGGAGATCGAGACCCCGGGTCCGGGGCGGATCCGCGCCCTGATCGCCATCGCCGCCAACCCGGTGCTGTCCGCCCCCGACGGCCGCCGGCTCGACGCGGCCCTGGCCGGGCTGGACTTCATGGTCAGCGTCGACCCGTACCTCAACGAGACCTCCCGCCACGCCCATGTCGTGCTGCCTCCGCCGCCCCCGTCCCAGAGCGCGCACCACGACTTCGCCTTCAACGGCTTCGCCATCCGCAACCAGGTCCGCTACACGCGGCCCGCCGTCCCCCTGGAAGCCGGGCGGCTCGACGAGTGCGAGATCCACGCACGCCTCGTCCTGGCCGTCTCCGGCACGTACGGCGCCGCCGAGCCGTCCGTCGTCGACGAGACGGCGATCCAGGGCGCCCTCGACCGGGAGACCGCGGACCGGAGCTCCCCCCTCCACGGAGCGGCCCCCGCCCGCCTCGCCGAGCTCCTCACGGGCGAGAACGGACCCGAACGGCGGCTCGACCTGATGCTGCGACTCGGCCCGTACGGAGACCTGTTCGGCGCCGCGGGACAGCCGGACGGACAGTCGGACGGGCAGCCGGACGGGTCTCCATACGGGCAGCCGGACCGGTCGGAGGGCGGGCTGAGTCTGGAGCGGCTGCTCGCCCACCCGCACGGAGTGGACCTCGGCCCGCTGCGGCCCCGACTCCCGGGCCTGCTCAAGACCCGCAGCGGCAGGATCGAGCTGCTCCCGGACCCGATCGCGGCCGAGCTCCCCCGACTGCGCGCGGCGCTCACCGGCCGCCCCGCCGCCCTGGTGCTCGTGGGCCGCCGCCACCTGCGGTCCAACAACAGCTGGTTGCACAACGTCCCGGCCCTCACCGGAGGTTCCAACCGCTGCACCCTCCAGGTCCACCCGCGGGACGCGGAGCGGATCGGACTGGCCGACGGAGGGCGGGCCCGGGTCACGGCCGACGGCGGCAGCCTGGAGGTCCCCGTGGAGGTCACCGACGCCGTCCGCGCCGGCGTGGTCAGCCTGCCGCACGGCTGGGGCCACGACCGGGAGGGCACCCGCCTCGCGGTGGCGGCCGCCGAACCGGGAGTGAACGTCAATCAGCTCCTCGACGGCACCCGGCTCGACCCGCTCTCCGGGACGGCGGTGCTCAACGGCTTCCCCGTCGAACTTGCACCCCTGCCCTGAGCTGGGGTTTTGCTCGTATTGCTCACGCGTTGACGTCTTGTTGGCACAAGGAGGCGGCACCTAGGTTCCCTGCATGCTGACCTTCCTCGGCTTCGCCATGATCGCGACCTTCCTGGTCCTGATCATGCTGAAGAAAATGTCGCCCATCGCGGCGCTCGTCCTCATCCCCGCGCTCTTCTGCGTGTTCGCCGGAAAGGGCGCGCACCTGGGGGACTACGTCATCGACGGCGTCGGCAAGCTCGCCCCGACCGCCGCCATGCTGATGTTCGCCATCGTCTACTTCGGCGTGATGATCGACGTCGGCCTCTTCGACCCGATCGTCCGGGGCATCCTGCGCTTCTGCAAGGCCGATCCGATGCGGGTCGTGGTCGGCACGGCCGTGCTGGCCGCGATCGTCTCCCTCGACGGGGACGGTTCGACCACCTTCATGATCACCGTTTCGGCCATGTACCCGCTCTACAAGCGGCTCGGTCTGAGCCTGGTGGTCATGACGGGCGTCGCCGCGACCGCCAACGGCGTGATGAACACCCTCCCCTGGGGCGGCCCCACCGCCCGCGCCGCCACCGCCCTCAAGCTGGACGCGGCCGACATCTTCGTCCCGATGATCCCCGCGCTCGCGGTCGGGCTCCTGTGCGTCTTCATCCTGGCCTACGTCCTGGGCCTGCGCGAGCGCCGCCGCGTCGGCTCCCTGGTGATGCCCGGGGAGGAGGCCGAGGCCGAGGGGGAGTCCCTGGTCGCGGTCGGCTCGGGCGGCAGGACGGACGCGGGCGCGCGGCCGGACGCGAAGGCGGCCGGCGGCGGCTCCGGTTCCGCCCCCGGCTCGGGTTCCGTCTCCGTCGCCGGTTCCGCCCCCGGTCCCGCCTCGGGTACGGGTACGGGTGCCGCCTCCGCCTCCGCCACCGCGCCCGAGGACGACGGCTTCCAGGGGCTCGACCCCGACCGTCCGACGCTGCGCCCGCGCCTCTACTGGTTCAACGCGGGCCTCACCGTCGCCCTGCTCACCGCGATGATCATGGAGCTGCTGCCGATCCCGGTGCTGTTCCTGCTCGGCGCCGCCCTCGCGCTCACCGTGAACTTCCCCCACATGCCGGACCAGAAGGCCCGCATCGCCGCCCATGCCGACAACGTCCTGAACGTCGCCGGCATGGTCTTCGCCGCCGCCGTCTTCACGGGCGTCCTCAGCGGAACGGGCATGGTCAAGCACATGGCCGACTGGCTCGTCGGCGCCATCCCCGAGGGCATGGGCCCGCACATGGCCCTGGTCACCGGCCTGCTCAGCCTGCCACTGACCTACTTCATGTCCAACGACGGCTTCTACTTCGGTGTCCTGCCGGTCCTCGCCGAGGCCGGCGCCGCCCACGGGGTCTCCTCGCTGGAGATCGCCCGCGCCTCCCTGGTCGGCCAGGCCCTGCACATGTCGAGCCCGCTGGTTCCGGCCGTCTACGTCCTCGTCGGCATGGCCAGGGTCGAGTTCGGCGACCACACCCGCTTCACCGTGAAATGGGCGGCCCTCACCTCCCTCGTGGTGCTCGCGGCAGGGATGCTTTTCGGCATCATCTGAGCCGGGCGGCCCCTGGTGCCCCGAAAACTACCGGCGCTAGTTTGTAGGGTGTCGACGACGTCAGCTCTACGCGCTCGTGCGTGCTCGGGAGGAATGCCATGAAGGCCCACGACGGGATGTACATCGGCGGGGAGTGGCGGCCCGCCGCCGGAACAGACTGGATCGAGGTCGTCAACCCGGCCGACGAGCAGGTCATCGCCACCGTCCCGGCCGGGGGCGCCGAGGACGTGGACGCGGCCGTACGCGCGGCCCGCGCGGCCCTCCCCGGCTGGGCGGCCACGCCCCCGGCCGAGCGGGCCGCCCTGATCGGTGCGCTGCGCGACGTCCTGGCGGCCCGCAGGGGCGAGATCGCCGAGACCATCACCGCCGAACTCGGCGCCACCTCCGGCTTCTCGGAGAACGTGCACGTCGGGGCCCCGATCGCGGTGGCCTCCTCCTACGCCGAGCTGGCGGCCGAGTACGCCTTCGAGGAGCGGATCGGGAACTCCACCGTGCTGCTGGAGCCGGTCGGTGTGGTCGGGGCCATCACGCCCTGGAACTATCCCCTGCACCAGGTCGTTGCCAAGGTGGCACCCGCTCTCGCCGCCGGCTGCACCCTCGTCCTCAAGCCGGCCGAGGACACCCCGCTGACCGCACAGCTCTTCGCCGAAGCCGTGCACGAGGCGGGCATCCCGGCCGGAGTCTTCAACCTGGTGACCGGTACCGGCCCGGTCGCCGGGCAGGCGCTGGCCGAGCACGAAGGGGTCGACCTCGTCTCCTTCACCGGCTCGACCGCCGTCGGCAAGAAGATCGGCGCCATCGCCGGCGCCGCGGTCAAGCGCGTCGCCCTCGAACTCGGCGGCAAGTCGGCGAACGTCATCCTGCCCGGCGCCGATCTGCCCAAGGCCGTCGCCGCGGGCGTCGCCGACGTCATGAGCAACTCCGGTCAGAGCTGCAACGCCCTCACCCGCATGCTCGTCCAGCGGGAGCGGTACGAGGAGGCCGTGTCCCTCGCGGCCGCCGCCGTCGCCAAATACCCCACCGGCGACCCCCGCGACCCGGGCACCCGCCTCGGCCCGGTGATCAACGCCAAGCAGCGCGCCCGCGTGCGCGCGTACATCGACAAGGGCGTCGAGGAGGGCGCGCGCCTCGTCGCGGGCGGTTCCGAAGCGCCGCACGAGCACGGGTACTTCGTCGCCCCGACCGTGTTCGCGGACGTCAGCCCCGAGATGACCATCGCCCAGGAGGAGATCTTCGGTCCCGTTCTGGCGATCCTCCCCTACGAGGACGAGGAGGACGCCCTGCGCATCGCCAACGGCACCGTCTACGGCCTCGGCGGCGCCGTCTGGGCCGCGGACGCGGAGACGGCCGTGGCCTTCGCCCGCCGCATGGACACCGGCCAGGTGGACATCAACGGCGGCCGCTTCAACGTGCGCGCGCCCTTCGGCGGCTACAAGCAGTCGGGCGTGGGCCGCGAGCTCGGCCCGCACGGCCTGGGGGAGTACCTCCAGACCAAGTCCCTGCAGTTCTGACCGCGCAGCCCCCGAAGACACGGAGACGAAGACCATGGTCCGCGCCGCCATCCTGCCCGCCGTCGGAGCCCCGCTGGAGATACGGGACATCGTGCTGCCCGAACCCGGCCCCGGGCAGGTCCGGGTGCGGCTCGCCGCAGCCGGGGTCTGTCACTCCGATCTCTCCCTCACCAACGGCACCATGCGGGTGCCCGTCCCCGCCGTCCTCGGCCACGAGGGCGCGGGGACGGTCGTCTCGGTCGGCGAGGGCGTCACCCACGTCGCACCCGGCGACGGCGTGGTGCTCAACTGGGCCCCCTCCTGCGGGGAGTGCCACCACTGCCGGATCGGCGAGGTCTGGCTCTGTGCCAAGGCCCTGACCGGGGTCGGCGCGGTCTACGCCCACGACGCCGAGGGCACCGAGCTGCACCCCGGGCTCAACGTCGCGGCCTTCGCCGAGGAGACCGTCGTCGCGGCGAACTGCGTGCTGCCCGCGCCCGCCGGGATCCCGTTGCCCGAGGCCGCCCTGCTCGGCTGCGCCGTCCTCACCGGGTACGGGGCCGTCCACCACAGCGCCCAGGTCCGCCCCGGCGAGTCGGTGGCCGTGTTCGGGGTCGGCGGGGTCGGCCTGGCCGCCCTCCAGGCGGCCCGGATCGCCGGGGCGGGGACCGTCGTGGCGGTGGACGTCTCCCCGGCGAAGGAGGAACTGGCCCGTGCCGCCGGGGCCACCGACTTCGTGCTCGCCTCCGAGACCACCGCCAAGCAGATCCGCGCGCTCACCGCCGGTCAGGGCGCGGACGTGGCCGTCGAGTGCGTGGGCCGCGCGGAGACCATCCGCGCAGCCTGGGATTCCACCCGCCGGGGCGGGCGCACCACGGTCGTCGGCATCGGCGGCAAGGAGCAGCAGGTCACCTTCCATGCGCTGGAGATCTTCCACTACGCCCGCACCCTCAGCGGCTGTGTCTACGGCAACAGCGATCCGGCCCGGGACCTCCCGGTGATCGCCGACCACGTGCGGGCCGGCCGCCTCGACCTCGGAGCCCTGGTCACCGACCGGATCACCCTCGACGGCATCCCCGCCGCCTTCGACGCGATGCTCGCGGGCAAGGGCGGCCGCTCCCTGGTCGTCTTCTGATCCGGCCGGGCCCGGTCCGACCGGCCGGCCGCACCCCCCCGTGCGGTCGGCCGGGTCGGTCAGGCCCGTGGCTCCCGCAGGGCCTCGTACTGGAGGGACAGGCCGTCCAGCAGGGCCGTCAGGCCCGTCTCGAACGCCCCCTCGTCCACCTCGTGCCTGCGCTCCGCCAGCAGGTGGGCCTGCCCCAGGTGCGGGTAGTCCACCGGGTCGTACGCCGCCTCGTCGTCCACGAACCCCCGGGCGAAGGAGGCCACCGCCGAGCCCAGGATGAAGTAGCGCATCAGGGCGCCGATCCGCGTCGCGTGGGGCGGCGGCCACCCCGCCTCCGTCATCGCCCCGAACACCGCGTCCGCCAGCCGCAGCCCGGCCGGGCGCCGGCCCGGCCCCCGCGCCAGCACCGGCACGATGTTCGGATGGTCCGCCAGAGCGTCCCGGTACGAGTGCGCCCAGGCGTGCAGGGCCTCTCGCCAGTCCCGGCGCGCCCCGCCGTCGCCTTCGAAGCGGCCGGCTCCGTCCTCGCCGCCGCCCGCGTCGAACATCGACAGGTCGACCCGGGCGCTCACCGCGTCCGCCACCGCCTCCAGGATGGCGTCCTTGGTCCGGAAGTGGTTGTACAGCGAGGGCCCGCTGACCCCCAGCGCCGCGGCCAGCCGCCGCGTCGACACCGCCTCCAGCCCCTCCGCGTCCACCAGCGCACCGGCCGCCTCGACGATGCGGTCTCTGCTCAGGAGGGGCTTGCGCGGTCTGGCCATGCGCCACATAGTAGGCCCTGCCAGCCATAAACTACCGGTGCTAGTTAAAGGCCCCGGCATCCGCGACCGCGCCCCGCCCGGAGGCACCCGTGAACCTGGAGCTCAGCGAGGAGCAGGAAGCCGTGCGCCGGCTCGCCCGCGCGTTCACCGAGCGCGAGATCGCCCCGTACGCCGCCGAGTGGGACCGCGCCGAGAGCGTGGACCGGTCCATCGTGAAGAAGCTCGGCGACCTCGGATTCCTCGGCCTCACCGCCCCCGAGGAGTACGGCGGCTCCGGCGGCGACCACGTCTCCTACGCGCTCGTCACCGAGGAACTGGGCCGCGGGGACTCCGCGGTGCGCGGCATCGTCTCCGTCTCCCTCGGCCTGGTCGCCAAGACCGTCGCCGCCTGGGGTACCGAGGCGCAGAAGCGCGACTGGCTGCCCCGGCTGTGCTCCGGCGAGGCCCTCGGCTGCTTCGGCCTGACCGAACCCGGCACCGGCTCCGACGCCGCCGCCCTCACCACCCGGGCCGTGCGCGAGGGGGACGCGTACGTGATCAACGGCAGCAAGATGTTCATCACCAACGGCACCTGGGCCGATGTCGTCCTGCTCTTCGCCCGCACCGGCGGCGCCCCCGGCCATCGCGGGATCTCCGCCTTCCTCGTCCCCGCCGACACCCCGGGCCTGGCCCGCCGGGAGGTGCGCGGGAAGCTGGGCCTGCGCGGTCAGGCCACCGCCGAGCTCGCCCTCGACGGCGTCCGCGTGCCCGCGTCCGCGATGCTCGGTCCCGAGGGCAAGGGCTTCTCCGTCGCCATGTCGGCCCTGGCCAAGGGCCGGATGTCGGTGGCCGCCGGCTGCGTCGGCATCGCGCAGGCCGCGCTGGACGCCGCCGTCTCGTACGCCGCCCGGCGCGAGCAGTTCGGCAAGCCGATCGCCCACCACCAGCTGGTGCAGGAGCTGATCGCCGACATCTCCGTCGACGTGGACGCCGCCCGGCTGCTGACCTGGCGCGTCGCCGACCTCATCGACCGCGGCCGGCCCTTCGCCACCGAGGCCTCCACCGCCAAGCTCTTCGCCTCCGAAGCGGCCGTGCGCGCCGCGGGCAACGCCCTCCAGGTCCACGGCGGCTATGGCTACATCGACGAGTACCCGGCCGGAAAGCTGCTGCGCGACGCCCGCGTGATGACCCTCTACGAGGGCACCAGCCAGATCCAGAAGCTGCTGATCGGCCGCGCCCGCACGGGGGTCTCCGCCTTCTGAGCCGACGGCGGACCCGCCGGAGTCCTGCCTAAGCGCTTGCTCACCCTCCGGTAGGGTGTTCCTTTCACACGGCGAAGAGGGTGAGCGGGCGATGGACAGCGCGGCGGACGGCAGTGGCTACCAGGCGTGGTCGGAGGTCACCCCCGACGCCGCGCGGCGGCTGCTGGTCGCGGCCGTCGAAGCCTTCGCCGAACGCGGCTACCACGCGACCACCACGCGCGACATCGCCGGCCGGGCCGGCATGAGCCCGGCGGCGCTCTACATCCACTACAAGACCAAGGAAGAGCTGCTCCACCGCATCAGCCGGATCGGGCACGACAAGGCGCTGGAGATCCTGGAGACCGCAGCCGCCGGGCCCGGAACGGCCGCCGACCGGCTCGACGCGGCCGTGCGGTCCTTCGTGGGCTGGCACGCCGCGCACCACACCACCGCGCGCGTGGTCCAGTACGAGCTCGACGCGCTCGCGCCCGAGCACCGCGGGGAGATCGTGGCGCTGCGCCGCGAGAGCGACGCCGCGGTGCGCCGCATCATCGCCGAGGGGGTCCGGGCGGGGGAGTTCGACGTCCCCGACGTCCCCGGGACCACCCTCGCCGTGCTCTCCCTGTGCATCGACGTGGCCCGCTGGTTCAGTACCGCCGGGCACCGCACGCCCGACGAGGTCGGCGCGCTCTACGCCGACCTCGTGCTCCGCATGGTGGGCGCCCGGCCGGCCACCGGGCCCGTGGTTCAGAAGTAGTAGCGGGACACCGACTCCGCGACACAGACCGGCTTCGCGCCGCCCTCGCGCTCCACCGTCACCGTCGCCGCGACCTGCACGCCTTCGCCCGCCTCGGTGACCGCCGTGATCACGGCCGTGGCGCGCAGCCGCGAGCCGACCGGCACCGGAGCCGGGAAGCGGACCTTGTCCGTGCCGTAGTTGATGCCCATCCGCATGCCCTCGACGCGCATGATCTGCGGCACCAGGCTGGGCAGCAGCGACAGCGTCAGATAGCCGTGCGCGATCGTGGAGCCGAAGGGGCCCGAGGCGGCCCGCTCCGGGTCCACGTGGATCCACTGGTGGTCGCCGGTCGCGTCCGCGAACAGGTCGATCCGCTTCTGGTCCACCTCCAGCCACCCGCTCGGGCCGAGCACGTCACCGATCCCGGCGCGCAGTTCCTCGGCGGAGGTGAAGATCCTCGGTTCGGCCATGCCCTGCCCCTGTCGTCGGCTGTCACGTCGTCCGCTGTCGCGCAACTAATAAGCGTTTGCTCAGCATGCTGGGGCCCGCATGCGTCTGTCAACGGATCTCCGACTAGGCTCGGCCGCGTGCCGCAGATTCCCGAGAACGTCCACGAACTCACGGTCGGCCAGCTCTCCGCGCGCAGCGGGGCAGCCGTCTCCGCACTGCATTTCTACGAGACCAAAGGGCTGATCAGCAGCCGCCGTACCTCCGGCAACCAACGCCGCTACACGCGCGAGGCGCTGCGCCGGGTGGCCTTCGTACGCGCCGCGCAGCGCGTGGGCATCCCACTGGCCGACATCCGCGTCGCGCTGGTCGAACTGCCGGAGGGGCGCACCCCCACCCCCGAGGACTGGGCGCGGCTGTCGGAGAACTGGCGCGCCGAGCTCGACGAGCGGATCCGGCAACTCAGCGATCTGCGCGACCGGTTGTCGGACTGCATCGGCTGCGGCTGCCTCTCGCTGAAGAAGTGCGCCCTGTCCAACCCGGACGACGTCTTCGGCGCCCGCCTCACCGGATCCCGGCTGTCGCAGTAGCCGCGTCCCGCAGCTCCCGGGCGGCGGCCACCAGTTCGGCATTGGAGCGCGCCGCCCGCCCGTCGGGCAGGTGCAGGACGTCCCCTACGCCGGTCCGCGCGCCGGCACCGCACCGCGCGGCCATCCGCAGCACCGGCCAGGCGGCCGCGTCCCGCCCGTACAGCAGGACCGGCACCGGCGGCAGCCAGCGCAGCGCCGCCACCAGCGCCGGGTCGGCCTCGGCCAGCTCCACCACCAGCCGCACCCGGCCGTGGTCCGGCGGGGCCCACTCCAGGAACCGGGCCAGCGGCTCCGGCCCGGCCCCGCCGCCCAGCGGGACCAGGGCGTCCACCGCCACCCCGCGCGCCAGCAGGGCCCGGCCCAGCGCGCCGGCGCCCGGCTCCGCGAACCGCACCTGGGCCCGGTCGGGCAGCACCGTCCAGGACCGCACCCGCTCCAGCCGCCCGGCGGGATCGGGCTCGGCGTCGACGGCGGCCGGAACCGAGAGGGGTACGCGGACCCCCGCGCCGCGCATCTCCTCCAGCAACGGACCGACCACCCGGGGCGAGAGGCTCTCCCGCCCGCACGGGGCCCTCGGGTGCACCAGTACCTCCCCGGCCCCGGCGGCGACGGCCTCCACCGCCGACTCCGTCAGATCCCGCGGGGTCATCGGCACCGCACCCCCGTCGCCGGCGCCGCGCGATCCGTTGACCGCCACCTGGAGCACCGCCCCCGGCCCCCCGTCCCCGCCCCGACCGCCGTCCCCGCCCGGCCCGCTCACGCCGCGCCCGCCGGGGCCGGGAGCACCACCGCCGGGTGCGCCAGGACCGCGTCCGCGAGCGCCGGTCTCGGCACCACGATCCCGCAGCCCCCGCACACCGGCCCGTCCCACGCCCACGCCCCGGCCCACGCCCCGTGGGCCGTCAGCGCCGCCGACCAGCGCAACTCCCGCTCCCCGCACACCGGGCAGGCCGTCCCGGGCTCCGATTCCAGCGCCTTCACCAGCCGGCGCAGCACCTCACCGAGCGTCCCCTCCGGCCGCACCCCCGGATCGACGCACCGCACCACGGCGTCCCCGCTGCCGCCCCAGGCCCACTCCGGCCGGCGCACCCCGTCGTGCTTCTCACGTCTACGGCGCGCCGCGAACTGCCGCTCGTACTCCAGCCAGACCGCCCGGGCCTCTTCCAGCTCCTCCAGCGCCGCGACCAGGCGCAGCGGATCCGCGCCCCGGTCCTCGGGGGCGATCCCGTGCCGGTCGCACAGGTGCCACCATGTCGCCCGGTGCCCGTAGGGCGCGAACCGTTCCAGGCAGCGGCGCAGCGAATGGCGCCGCAGGGCCCGGTCGTTGCGCGCATCGCGCACCTGGTAGGCCAGACTCCGAAAACCCGCCATCGCACCTTCACCTCCGCCGCCGTGCCCCCGCCCACACCTGTGTTCGCGCTACCCCGTCGAACGAAGCGGCGCGCCCTGACGTGCCCAACATGCCCTGCCGGATGTGGGCGCATGCGGGGGCGGTCGAGGCGTGCGGGTGGCACATGGCCGGAACTCAGCGCCCCATGCGCCCCGCGCCGACCACGATCCGGGCCAGCTCCTCGTGGCAGATGTCGCTGTGCGCCCCCGACGGCGGACCGCCGCGCCGCACCACGGAGCCCGCGTCCACGCTGACGCAACCGGACGCCGGCAGCCCGTCGCGCAGGGCCGCCTCCAGGCAGATCCGCTGTGCGCCCGGCACCGCCTGCACCCCGTCGTGCCCGACCGCGCCCCACCGCTCGTCGAAACCCAGCAGACCGGCCGAATCTCCCGCCATCCGGGACGCCAGGGGGTAGAACAGCCCGAGGGCACTGTCGTGGGAGGAGTGGCAGGCCACCACGGGGCCGTCGACCCTGCGCTGGAGCCCCCGCAGGGCGCCGCCGCGGCGCGGGTCGTGGGGGAGACGGTCGCTGAAGGCGTAGTGGGAGAAGGCTCCCTGGAGCAGGGTCAGCGACTTCAGGTGCCGCGCCCCGTCCGGTACGGCGCGCAGGGAGAAGGACACCACCCGCGCCCCGAAGCTGTGGCCTATCAGGTGGACGCGCAGGGCCGGGCGTCTGCCCGCCAGGTCCGCCAGTACCGGCCCGAGCCCGTGCTCGCCGACGACCCCGGCGCGGTTCTTCATCTCGTAGTACGTCGCCTGGCGCAGCAGCTCCTTGGCCCCGCCCCACAGGGCGCGCATCCCGTCGCCGGGGGCCAGGCGCGGGCCGTCGACGGCGTCCGCCCCGGAGGCGGCCAGGGCGTCGGCCAGTTCCCGGCAGGCCTCCATCACGTCCCGCGCGAAGAGCGCCGGTACCCCGCGGGCGCCGCCCGGATCCGCCGCGGCCGTGGGACCGCCCGCGGTGCCGGCACCGGGCCGGTCGACATTGGCGAGTTCCCGTACCAGGGCCCCGAACTCGGTGAAGGCGGCCTCCGACTCCGGCCTTCCGTCCAGCAGTTCGGCGACCCGGTCGAGCTCCGCCCGCCGGCCCGGCCAGAACGCCCCGAGCGCCCGCCGCGTGTCGGCGTCCAGGCCGGTGGCGGTGGCGGGCGAGGTGCCGGTGGTGGCGGGCGGCATGCCGGTGGCGGTGTCCGGGGCGGCGAGGGCGGGCCGCGGGTCGAAGTCCGGTATCGGCTCGTCGGAGAAGCGGATCGAGGGCCAGACCACCCCCACGTAGCCGAGCCGCACGCCCGTTCCCACCAGCCCCGGGAAGGGGGCGAAGAAGCGGTCGAAGAGCCGGGTCGCGGTGGTCCGGTCGCTGTTCCAGCCGTGCGCGAACACCAGCAGGTCCGTGGCCTCGATCCGGGCCACCGCCGCCCGCGTCGCCGGATCCACGTCCCCCTGGGCGTCGAAGGTCAGCTCCCGGTAGGGCCCGACGCCCACCCCGGTCGTGGTCGTGGCCGCCGTCGTGGCTCCGGCCCGGGCTCCGGTTGCGAATGCGGCTCCGCTGTCCGTCATGACGTCCCCCTCCGTACCGTGCCGTGCCTGCGGTGCACGCAGCATCCCGCCGCGGGCGCCCGTCGGCCAGACCCGCGGCAGCACGGGATCCGTCCGGCCCGGGGGGGTGGGGTCAGGGGTAGAGGAGGTACCTCTCCCGGACCGCCGCGAACCGGGCCAGCCCCGCCGCCCAGTCGCCCGCGATCTCCTCCACCCCCGCCCCCGCGTCCACCAGCGTCCGTACCCGGTCCGAGCCGGTCAGCCGGTCGATCCAGTGGTCCGCGCGCCAGCCGAAGCCGCTCCACGCCCGTCGCGCGGTGACCAGCAGGCCGATCCCCGCCCGCACCGGGTCGAAGGCATCGCGGTCGTGCACGATCAGCCGGACCCCGCCGCAGAGCTTTCCGGCGTGCTTCGAGAAGGAGGGGGTGAACCAGGTCTCCCGGAACCAGACGCCGGGCAGCCCCAGCGCGTTCGCCGCCTCCGCCCACCGCCGGTCCACACCCTCCGCGCCGACCACCTCGAAGGGGGTGGTCGTGCCCCGGCCCTCGGAGAGCGTGGTCCCCTCGAACAGGCAGGTCCCCGCGTAGGCCAGAGCGGTGTCGGGGGTGGGCATGTTCGGGCTCGACGGCACCCACGGCAGCCCGGTGGAACCGTAGAAGGACGCGCGATGCCAGCCCGTCATGGCCACCGTCCGCAGCCGGACCGGACGGGCGCGCAGGAACTCGCCGTTGAAGAGCAGGGCCAGCTCGGCCGCCGTCATCCCGTGCGCGAGAGCGATCGGCTCGCGGCCCACGAAGCTGGCGTACGGCCGCTCCAGCACCGGGCCGGCCGCCCGGCGCCCGCCCACCGGGTTGGGGCGGTCCAGCACCACCACGGCCTTGCCGGCCAGGGCGGCCGCGCGCATGCAGTCGTAGAGGGTCCAGACGTAGGTGTAGAAGCGGGCGCCGACGTCCTGGATGTCGAAGACGACCGTGTCGATCCCCGCGGCCGTGAAGAGGTCCGCCAGGCGCTGCCCGCTCGTGTCGTACGTGTCGTACACGGGCAGGCCCGTCGCCGGATCCCGGCCGGTCCCCTCCGCGCCGCCCGCCTGGGCCGATCCGCGGAAGCCGTGCTCCGGCCCGAACACCGCGACCAGGTCCACCCGCGGGTCGGCGTGCAGGACGTCGACCAGGTGGCGGGCGTCGGAGGTGATCCCGGTCGGGTTGGTGACGATGCCGACGCGCTGTCCGGCGAGCTCCGCGTACCCGTCGGCGGCGAGCCGTTCGCATCCGGTGAGCACCCGTCCCGGCGCGGGGGCGCCCGCCGTGGCCACCGCGCCCGCCGTGTTCGAGGTGCCCGCCGCGGCGGCGCGGGCCGCCGGACCGGCTCCCGCGACGGCCCCCGCGGTCCCCATGGCCCCCGCCAGTCCCAGTACCCCGCGTCGTGACAGCGTCATTCGGACACGCTAGGGCCCGACCCCCTTCCGTCCTCACATACCGACTGGTTAGTCTGCCCGGGATCCGGCAGGCCGTGGCGAAAGGTGATCCCCGTGAACGCGTACCAGGACCAGCGAGTCGTCGTCACCGGCGCGGGCGGCGGCATCGGCGCGGCCCTCGCCCGCCGCTTCGCCGCCGAGGGGGCCACCGTCGTCGTCAACGACCTCGACCCCGCGAAGGCCGCCTCGGTCGCGGAGGGGATCGGCCCCCGGGCCGTCGCGGTCCCCGGAGACGCCTCGACCGTCGTCGAGGCGGCCCGCGAGGCCCTCGGCGGCAGGGTCGACGTCTACTGCGCCAACGCCGGACTTGCCTCGGGCGGGGACGTCTTCGCGGACGAGGCCGTGTGGGAGGCGGCCTGGGACACCAACGTCATGGCGCACGTACGGGCCGCCCGGACCCTGCTGCCGCAGTGGCTGGAGCGGGGCGGCGGCCGCTTCGTGTCCACCGTCTCCGCCGCGGGGCTGCTGACCATGATCGGGGCGGCGCCGTACAGTGTCAGCAAGCACGGTGCCCTCGCCTTCGCGGAATGGCTCTCGCTGACCTACCGCCACCGGGGCGTCCGGGTCCACGCCATCTGCCCGCAGGGCGTGCGCACCGACATGCTGACCGCCGCGGGCTCGGCGGGCGAACTCGTCCTGGCGCCGACCGCCATCGAGCCGGACGCGGTCGCTGACGCACTGTTCGACGGCATGGAGAAGGGCCGCTTCTTGATCCTCCCGCACCCCGAGGTGGCGGACTACCACGCCGCCCGCGCGAACGACCCGGACCGGTGGCTGGGGGCCATGAACCACCTCCAGCAGAAGTGGGAGTCCTCGTGACGCCCGCCCGCACACCCGGGGCGGACGCCGTGGCCCCGGCCGGCTCCGCGTACGCCGCGCGGCCGTGGCTGGGCCGGCTCAGCGCGGCGCAGCTGGCGCCGGTCAGCCCGCCGCCCACCGTGCTCCACGCCTTCCGGGCCGCCGTGGCGCGCGCCCCCGGGCGCACGGCCCTCGCGTACTTCGACGGGCGCGTCGGCTACGCCGAGGCCGACGCCCTGTCCGACTCCCTCGCCGGGTACCTTGCCGCGCGGGGGGTCCGGCGCGGCGACCGGATCGCCGTCATGCTCCAGAACACCCCGCACTTCGTGCTCGCCGTGCTGGCCGCCTGGAAGGCCGGGGCGGTGGTCGTCCCGCTGAACCCGATGTACAAGTCCGCCGAGGCCGGGCACGTCCTGCGCGACTCGGGCGCCGTCGCGCTGGTCTGCGAGGCCCGCGCCTGGACGGCGTACCTGCGCGGGACCGCGCACGAGGCCGGGGTCCGGATCGCCCTCACCACCGACGAGCGCGACTTCCAGACCCGCGACGACGCCCGCCTCTTCCCGCCGCCCTCCCCCTCCCAGGCTCCGGAGCGGGACCGGGAGCAGGGGCGGCTCCCGGGCGGGCCGCAGGACCTGGTGGCCGTGGCGCGGCAGGGGCACCCCGCGCCGGACGGGCCCGATCCGGTCGCCGACGACCTCGCGCTCCTCGGCTACACCTCCGGCACCTCGGGCACCCCCAAGGGCGCCATGAACCCGCACGGGGCGCTGACCTACAACGCCACCCGCCAGGTCACCGGCCACCCCGTCGCCGAAGGCGCCGGTTACTTCGCCCTCGCGCCGCTCTTCCACATCACCGGCCTCGTCTGCGAGCTCGCCGCCTGCTTCGTCAACGCCGGCACCCTCGTCCTCGCCCGCCGCTTCGACGCGGGCGCCGTCCTCGACGCCTTCCTCGAACACCGCCCGGCCTACACCATCGGACCGGCCACCGCCTTCACGGCCCTGGCCGCCCACCCCGAGGCCACCGCCGAGCACTTCGCCTCGTTCCAGGTGGTCTCCTCGGGAGGCGCCCCGCTCCCGCCCGCCCTCGTCGAACGCCTGCGCGCCTCCTTCGGCTTCTACCTCCGCAACGGCTACGGCCTCACCGAGTGCACCGCCCCCTGCGCCTCGGTCCCCGCCCACCGCGAGGCCCCCGTCGACCCCCGCTCCGGCACCCTCTCGGTCGGCCTGCCAGGCGCGCAGACCCTCGTACGGATCCTCGACGAGCGGGGCGCCGAGGTCCCCCTCGGCGAGACCGGCGAGATCGCCGTCCGCGGCCCCCAGGTCGTGCCGGGCTACTGGGGGCTCCCGGACGAGACCGCCGCGGCGTTCCCGGACGGGGAACTGCGCACCGGGGACGTCGGCTTCATGGACCCCGACGGCTGGCTCTACGTCGTCGACCGCAAGAAGGACATGATCAACGCCTCCGGGTTCAAGGTCTGGCCGAGGGAGGTGGAGGACGTCCTCTACACCCACCCCGCCGTCCGCGAGGCGGCCGTCGTCGGCGTCCCCGACGCCTACCGCGGCGAGAGCGTGAAGGCGTACGTGAGCCTGCGGCCCGGAGCCACCGCCGACCCCGCGCAGCTGTCCGCGTACTGCGCCGAGCGGCTCGCCGCGTACAAGTACCCGCGCGAGGTCGAGATCCTGCCTGTTCTTCCTCAGACCACCAGTGGCAAGATCCTGCGACGGGAACTGCGCGAGCGCGGCTGAAAATCGTCGGACGGTCGTACGGCGCAGGACACCCGGCACACGCAGGACAGGCGACGGATCAGGAGAGGAAGGCGAGCACCATGGCCGCCAGCACCACCGCGGGACCCGAGGACATCAACCGGGAGACCCCGGTGCCGCAGCGGCTGCTGGCCGTCGCGACCAGGCTGTTCGCCGAGCGCGGCTACGACCGCACCTCCGTGCAGGAGATCGTCGAGGCGGCCGGCGTCACCAAGGGCGCGCTCTACCACTACTTCGGTTCCAAGGACGACCTGCTGCACGAGGTGTACGCGCGCATGCTGCGTCTCCAGCAGCAGCGGCTCGACGCGGTGGCCGGATCCGATGCTCCCGTCGAGGAGCGGCTGCGGGCCGCCGCCGCCGACGTGGTCGTGACCACCATCGAGAACCTCGACGACGCGATGATCTTCTTCCGGTCGATGCACCAGCTCAGCCCGGAGAAGTACAAGCAGGTGCGGGCGGAGCGCCGGCGCTACCACGAGCGGTTCCGGGCCCTGGTCGAGGAGGGGCAGCGCACCGGGGTGTTCGCCACGGCCACCCCCGCCGACCTGGTGGTGGACTTCTACTTCGGGTCCGTCCACCACCTGTCGACCTGGTACCGCACGGACGGCCCGCTCACCCCGCACCAGGTCGCCGACCACCTCGCCGACCTGCTGCTGCGCTCGCTGCGCCCGTAGCCCCGCACCGGCACCGGCCGCCACGGGACTACGGGACTGCGGGACTACGCCGCTACGGAGCCACCTTCAGCAGCTTGTTCGCCGTGCCCGCGGAGGGGTTGGTCACCGCGCCGCTCGTGGCCGCGGCCGTCAGCGCCGCGGCCGTCTGCGCCGGGGTCGCGGACGGGTGCCCGGCCAGGTAGACCGCCGCGGCGCCCACCACGTGCGGGGTGGCCATGGAAGTGCCGGAGATGGTCTTCGTGCCGGTGTCGCTGTCGTTCCAGTCGGACGTGATGTCCGAACCCGGTGCGTACAGGTCCACCACGGAGCCGAAGTTGGAGAACGAGGACTGCTGGTCGTCGATGGTGCTCGACGCCACGGTGATCGCCTCCGGGACCCGCGCGGGGGAGCCCTGACCGGCGTCGGCCGATTCGTTGCCCGCCGCCACCGCGAAGGTGACGCCGGAGGCGATGGCCCGGCGCACCGCCTCGTCGAGCGCCTCGTCCGCGCCGCCGCCCAGGCTCATGTTGGCCACCGAAGGCCCCGAGTGGTGCTGGGTGACCCAGTCGATCCCGGCGACCACCTGTTCGGTCGTGCCGGAGCCGTTGTCGTCCAGCACCCGCACCGCGACCAGCTTCGCCTTCTTGGCGACGCCGTGCGCGGTCCCGGCTATGGTGCCCGCGACGTGCGTGCCGTGGCCGTTGCCGTCGTCGGCCTTGTCGTCGTCGTCCACCGCGTCGAAGCCGGACGTCGCGCGACCGCCGAAGTCCTTGTGCGTCGTACGTATGCCGGTGTCGATGACGTACGCCGTCACGCCCTCGCCGGCGCTGTCGGGGTAGGTGTACTTCTTGTCGCCCGCCTTGGCCGTCTGGTCGATCCGGTCCAGACCCCATGACGGCGGGTCGTCCTGCGTGGTCTTGATCGTGAACTTCTTGTTCTGCACGACCTTGCCGACGGCCGGGTCCGCGGCGAGCCGCTTGGCCTCGGTCTCGCTCAGGCCCGCGGCCGAGAAACCGTTGACCCCGGAGCTGTAGGTGCGCTTCAGCTCACCGCCGTACTTCTTGGCGAGCTGTTCCTTGTTCGCGGATGCGTCGAGTATGACGACGTAGCTTCCGCTGATCGCACCGGGTGCGCCCAGGCCGTACACCGTGCCCTCGGCCGGTGTTGCCGCTCCCGCTAAGGGGGTGGCGATCAGGGCCACGGCGGCCGCGGCGGCGGCTCCCGTGCCGACCGCCGCGTACCGGAGGGTGCGGCTGCGCTTGTGAGTTGCCATCTGGAGAGTTCTCCTCGTGGTGACGTGTGGGGCGTCGAACCTTCTGGAGAACCCTGTTCCGATTGACAGGCGCAAATCAAGAACGTACCGGCGGTTCGGAGTTGTTCAACAAGGTTTCTTAAAAGGCCCCCCGCACCGCCTTCACCTCGCACATGGGTTCGCACGAACTCCCACACGATTCCCACACGTTCAGGAGCGCCCCGCGTACCTCTTCAGCTCCCGGTGGGCCAGCGAGCGCTGGTGTACCTCGTCCGGACCGTCCGCCAGTCGCAGGGTCCGGGCAGCCGCCCACAGCTCGGCCAGCGGGAAGTCCTGACTGACCCCGCCCGCGCCGTGCAGCTGCACGGCCTGGTCCAGGATCCCCACGACCGCGCGCGGAGTAGCGATCTTGATGGCCTGGATCTCCGTGTGCGCGCCCCGGTTGCCCACCGTGTCCATCAGCCACGCGGTCTTCAGCACCAGCAGCCGCAGCTGCTCGATGGTGACCCGGGCGTCCGCGATCCAGCCCTGCACCACTCCCTGAGCGGCCAGCTCCTTGCCGAAGGCCGTACGGCCCACCGCGCGCCGGCACATCAGCTCGACGGCCCGCTCGGCCATGCCGATGAGCCGCATGCAGTGGTGGATCCGCCCCGGACCCAGCCGCGCCTGGGCGATGGCGAAGCCGGTGCCCTCCTCGCCGATCAGGTTCGCGGCCGGCACCCGGACCCCGTCGAAGACCACCTCGGCGTGGCCGCCGTGGTCGTGGTCCTCGTACCCGTACACGGTCATCGCCCGGCGCACCTCGACGCCCGGGGTGTCGCGGGGGACCAGGATCATCGACTGCTGGCGGCGCGGATCGGTGCCGTCCGGGTCGGTCTTGCCCATGACGATGAAGATCTTGCAGTCCGGGTTCATGGCACCGGAGATGAACCACTTGCGGCCGGTGACCGCGTACTCGGAGCCGTCCGCCGAACGCTCGATCCGCGTCTCGATGTTCGTCGCGTCGGAGGAGGCCACCTCCGGCTCGGTCATCGCGAACGCCGAGCGGATCTCCCCGGCCAGCAACGGCTCCAGCCACTGCTTCTTCTGCTCCTCGCTGCCGAACTGGGCGAGCACCTCCATGTTCCCGGTGTCCGGGGCCGCGCAGTTGGTCGCCATCGGCGCCAGGTGCGGACTGCGGCCGGTGATCTCGGCGAGCGGGGCGTACTGGAGGTTGGTCAGCCCAGCGCCGTGCTCGGCATCCGGCAGGAAGAGGTTCCACAGGCCCTGGCGGCGCGCCTCGGCCTTCAGTTCACCGAAGACGGCCGGGGTGTCCCAGGGCGAGGCCAGCCGTGTGCGCTGCTCGGCGGCAAGGGCCTCCGCCGGGTACACGTGACTCTCCATGAACGCGAGCAGCCGCTCGCGGAGTTCCTCGGTCCGGGCGTCGAATGCGAAGTCCATGGGTGTGGCTCAGCCTTCCTGGAGGGTGGTCAGACCGTGTTCGATGAAGACCGGGACCAGTTCGCCGATCCGGTCGAAGCCCGCGCCGACCGTCTGGCCCAGCGTGAAGCGGTAGTGGATGCCTTCGAGGATCACCGCGAGCTTGAACCAGGCGAAGGCCGTGTACCAGGCGATCGCGCCGGTGTCGCGCCCGGAGCGGGCGGCGTAGCGTTCGACCAGTTCGGCGGGGTCCGGGTGCCCCGGTGCGCGGCTGGTCGTGCTGACCGGGGAGTCCGTCAGGCCGAGGTCGGAGCTGTACATCACCAGCAGCCCGAGGTCGGTGAGCGGATCGCCCAGCGTGGACATCTCCCAGTCCAGCACCGCCCGGATCGAGTCGTCCGGCCCGCCGATCAGTACGTTGTCCAGCCGGAAGTCCCCGTGCACCACGGTCGGCGCGGGGGAGGCAGGCAAGGTCCTGCCGAGCGCGGCGTGGAGCTCGTCGATGCCGGCCAGCTCCCGCCCGCGGGAGGCCGCGAGCTGTTTGCCCCAGCGGCGCAGCTGCCGGTCGAGGAAGCCCTCGGGCCGGCCGAAGTCGCCCAGCCCCACCGCGCCGGGATCCACCGCGTGCAGGTCGACGAGGGTGTCCACCAGGGCGAGCACCGCCCGCCGGGTCCGCTCGGGGCCGATCTCCTCCAGCTGGGCGGCGGTCCGGTACGGGACCCCGTCCACGTACTCCATGACGTAGAACGGCGCCCCCAGCACCTCCTCGTCCTCGCACAGCAGCAGCGGACCGGGCACCGGTACGGCGGTCCCGTGCAGGGCGGCGATCACCCGGTGCTCGCGCCGCATGTCGTGCGCGGTGGCCAGGACGTGCCCGAGCGGCGGGCGGCGCACCACCCAGCGGGCGGAGCCGTCGGTGACCGCGTACGTCAGGTTCGACCGGCCCCCCTCGATCAGCCGGCCGCTCAACGGCCCGCCCACGAGCCCGGGGCGCGCGGCGTCGAGATGGCCGCGCAGCCGCTCCAGGTCCAGGCCGCGCGGGCTCGGGGAGCCTGCCGGGACTGCGGTCATGGTGCGCACCTCCGTACGGGGTTGACGGTGGGGGTTGCTCGGAGGACATCATGCCGACCAGTCGGTATGGCGTCCAGAGGGCGGGCCGGAGGAAGCCTGCGGACACCGCCGCCCGGGCCGCGGCGCCCACGGCCGCCGCGTCAGGCGTGGCACAGGATCGGCGTGCCCCCGTTCATCACCGTCATGTCCCCGAGCACGGCCATGATGTCCAGCGGCGCCCCCTCCGGCTCCCCGGCCAGCTCCGCGTACGCCCGGTGGACGTTCGCCACCAGCCGCTCGCTCTCCCGCCAGGCCGCGAACTCGCCGAGATCGGCCCCCTGCGCGACCTCCAGCGGGGTCAGCCCCTTCTCCCGCCCCTCCCGCGCCAGTTCGGCGACGAACCGCAGGTACCGCTCGGTCGCCCCGTACGCCGCCGCGTCGGTCAGCGGTCCGTGCCCCGGTACGACGGTCTCCGCGCCCAGGGACCGCAGCAGCTCCAGCGCCCGCAGAGATCCGGACAGCGAGCCCATCGCCAGGAACGGCGTGCCCTCGGCGAAGACCAGATCCCCGGTGAAGACCACCCGCTGCCGGGGCAGCCACACGATCGCGTCCCCGGTGGTGTGCGCCACGCCCGGGTGGATGACCTGCACCTCGGTCTCGCCGACGTGCAGGGTCATGCGCTCGCTGAAGGTGAGGTCCGGCGCGGTGATCTCTATCGCCCCGAAGTCGGTCGCGGGCCAGATCAGCTCCAGCTGGTGCCCGGCCGCGAGCTGCTCGGCGCGCGCGTTGTCGTGTCCGACGATCAGGGCCTCGGGCGCGAACACCGCGTTGCCGTAGGTGTGGTCGCCGTGGTGATGGGTGTTGACCACGGTCCGGGGGAGCGGCACCCCGGCCGCCGTGACGGCCTCGCGCAGGGCCAGCGCCCGCCGCTCGGTGGCGGCCGTGTCGACGAGCAGGGTCCGCCCGCCGTCGCTGACGAAGCCGGCGTTGTTCAGGCACCAGCCCCCGTCCGGCTGGACGTAGGCGTACACCCCGGCCGCGGGCTGGACTACGTACGGTGCGTCGACGGTCATGGGCGCTCTCCCCCGGGTCGCTTCGACAGGTGAGCGGCATCCTGTCAGCCGTGGCCCGGCCGGGGGAGAGCGGGGGGTGAGCGGCCGTCAGCGGCCGTCGGCGAGCGTCGGCGAGTGTCGGCGGCCGTCAGTGGTCGTCGTAGTGGCCGTCGTGCTCCGCGTGCCGGTGCCCGTCGTGGAGGTAGTCGACGTGGTCGCCGTGCGGGACCGACTCGTGCCCGCAGTCGGCCCCGTGGGCGTGGGCGTGCCCGTCGTGGGTGGTGTGGTCCGGGGTCTCGCACTCGTCCCAGTGCCCGGAGTGCTCCCGGTGCAGGTGGCCGTCGTGCGCGTAGTCCACGTGGTCGCCGTGCGAGACCGCCCGGTGCCCGCACGAGGGGCCGTGGGTGTGTTCGTGCGTGGGGTGCTCGTGGTGCAGGGTCGTCATGGCGCAGAGGCTAGTGGGGAACGTCCCTTAACGCCCGTTCTGTCCGAGCTCGTGTCGCACAGCCCGGCAGATCTCAGAAGATCACCGTCGTCGCGAACAGCGCCAGCGCCACGGTGCACAGCACCACTCCGAGCGCCACACGCGGTGCGAGCGCCGGAGGCCGCGCCGTCGCCAGCTGGCGCACGCGCACGTGCGCCACACCCAGGAACGCCAGCCAGATCAGCGCGATCACCGCCGTCCCCGCCACCCGCAGGGGGGAGCCGGAGCCGTGCAGGGCTTGCCGCAGCGCCAGTACCGCGGCCACCGAACAGGCCAGTGTCGTACGCCGCCAGGCCAGCCGGGTCCGCTCCGGCTGGAGCCCGGCGTCGCGGGAGGCCGTGCCCGGCCCGCTCACCGGCCCGTCGTCCAGCCCAGCAGCACGACCACCACCATCGCCACCGCGACCAGCCCGACGCCCAGACTGAGCACCACCGGGAACCGTGACAGCGGCAGGTCCTCGCCCCGCCGCATCGCCCGCTCGCACCGTACCCAGTGGTTCACCGCGCGCAGCGCGCAGGCCGCACCGACGGCCAGCAGCGCGAGGGCCATCCCGACGCGCACCCCCCACCGCAGGTCCGGCAGGAACTGGTCCACCGCGAACCCGCCGCCCACCAACGCCAGCGCGGTCCGGATCCAGGCCAGGAAGGTCCGCTCGTTGGCCAGGGAGAACCGGTAGTCCGGGGTGTCGCCCTCGTCCCTCAGCCGCTGTGGCGCGAACCAGAGGCGCACGTCCTTGACGAAGTCGATCATCCGGCCAATCTACGGGCAGCCACCCGGCCGCCCCGGGAGCGCCCCGGCCTTCGACGCCGGCGCTCAGCCCCCGGTGCCCCCCGCCCCCGCCGCCCCGCCTCCCGCCCCTCACCCCGCGCGGTACGCCGTCAGCCGCCGGTACGCCTCCAGCCCGTCCGGCACCCACGCCCAGCTCCCGTCGGCGACCCGCCGCTCCAGCTCCTCCTGCGGGAGCCAGGTGTGCCAGGCCACCTCCGAGGCCTGCGGGGCCACCGGCAGGTCGCACCGCACCTCGTGCACGGAGGACCACCAGGCCCCGCCCGGCCCCTCGTAGAGGAACTTGAACAGCGGCGCCGGCTGCTCCAGCCCGCTCACCCCCAGCTCCTCCTCGGCCTCCCGCAGCGCGGCCCCCGCGTAGTCCTCCCCGGCACCCAGCACCCCGCCCACGAACATGTCGTAGTGCGCGGGGAACACCAGCTTCGAGGCGGTCCGGCGGTGCACGAACACCCGCCCCCGCGCGTCCCTGGCCTGCACGAACACACACCGGTGGAGCAGCCCCCGGGCGTAGACCTCGCCCCGCGGGGCCTGCCCGGTGACCCGGTCGTCCCGGTCCACCACGTCCAGTACCTCATCAGCTGCACTCACGGAACCCATCCAATCACCGCCATTGACTGGTTACCGCTCCGTAGCAAAGGATCTGCCCCACCACCGACCGGAGGACGGGCTACCCATGACGACGTACGACGCCGACGTGATCGTGATCGGAGCGGGCCTCGCCGGGCTCGTCGCCACCGCCGAGCTCGTCGACGCGGGCCGCACGGTGATCCTCCTCGACCAGGAGCCCGAGCAGTCCGTCGGGGGCCAGGCCCACTGGTCCTTCGGCGGCCTGTTCTTCGTGGACTCGCCCGAGCAGCGCCGGATGCGCATCAAGGACAGCCGCGAGCTCGCCCTCCAGGACTGGGCCGGAACCGCGGGGTTCGACCGGCCCGAGGACGCCTGGCCGCGCCGCTGGGCCGAGGCCTACGTGGACTTCGCGGCCGGGGAGAAGCGGCCCTGGCTGCACTCCCTGGGCGTCCGCTTCTTCCCCGTCGTCGGCTGGGCGGAGCGCGGCGGCTACGACGCGAACGGCCACGGCAACTCCGTCCCCCGCTTCCACATCACCTGGGGCACGGGCCCCGGCCTGGTCGCCCCCTTCGAACGCCGGGTCCGGGCCGGGGAGGCGCGCGGCCTGGTCCGGTTCCGCTTCCGCCACCGGGTCACGGGTCTCGCCACCACCGGCGGCGCCGTGGACACCGTCACCGGGGAGGTCCTGGCCCCGTCGGACGCCGTACGGGGCGCCGCCAGCAGCCGCGAGGTCACCGGGGCCTTCTCCCTCCGGGCGCAGGCGGTGATCGTCACGAGCGGAGGCATCGGCGGCAACCACGACCTCGTGCGCGCGCAGTGGCCGGCCCGCCTCGGCACCCCGCCCGAGCGGCTGCTGTCCGGGGTCCCGGCGCACGTGGACGGCCTGATGCTCGGCATCACGGAGCGGGCCGGCGCCAGCCACATCAACAAGGACCGGATGTGGCACTACACCGAGGGCATCGAGAACTGGGACCCCATCTGGGCCCGGCACGGCATCCGCATCCTGCCCGGCCCGTCCTCGCTCTGGCTCGACGCCACCGGCAAGCGGCTGCCCGTACCGCTCTTCCCGGGCTTCGACACCCTCGGCACCCTCGACCACATCATGAAGACGGGCCACGACCACACCTGGTTCGTGCTCAACCAGCGCATCATCGGCAAGGAGTTCGGCCTCTCCGGCTCCGAGCAGAACCCCGACCTGACCGGCAGGTCGGTCCGCGACGTCATCGACCGCGCCCGCCAGGCCGTGCCCGGCCCGGTGAAGGCCTTCATGGACCGCGGCGCCGACTTCGTCGTCGAGCGGGACCTCGCCGCCCTGGTGCGCGGCATGAACGCCGTCACCAAGGAGAACCTCCTCGACGAGGCCACCGTCCGCCGGGAGGTCGTGGCCCGCGACCGGGAGATCGCCAACCCCTTCACCAAGGACCTCCAGGTGACGGCCATCCACGGTGCCCGCAAGTACCTCGGCGACAAGCTGATCCGCACCGCCGCCCCGCACCGCATCCTCGACCCGAAGGCGGGCCCGCTGATCGCCGTCCGGCTCTCGATCCTGACCCGCAAGTCCCTCGGCGGCCTGGAGACCGACTTGTCCTCCCGCGTCCTGACCCCGGCGGGTGAACCGCTCCCCGGCGTCTACGCGGCCGGCGAGGCAGCCGGCTTCGGCGGGGGAGGGGTCCACGGCTACCGCGCGCTGGAGGGCACCTTCCTGGGCGGCTGCATCTTCTCGGGCCGCGCCGCGGGCCGCGCCGCGGCGAGGGCCGTCTCCTAGATCCCGTCCTGGACGAGCCTGAAGCGTTGGGTCACCACCATGGTGTCGTCGTGGACGGTGAAGCGGGGGTCGCCCATGGCCGCGCGCAGGTCGGGGCTGTGCCAGAACCCCTCGTGGGAGGCGCGCCATTCGGCCACGGACGCATATCCCTCGCCCTCGTGCAGCGCGTGCCGCAGTTCGACGTCGGCCAGCCGCAGCACCCGCACCTCCGTCAGTTCCAGGACAGCCAGCGGCTGTCCGGCGGAGTCCATCAGGGCCGCGCGGCCACCCGGTTCGGGCAGCGGCTCGCCCTCCCGCTCGTACTCCTCCAGCAGTCCCGTCGTCGTGGTCTTGGCCCCGCTCAGCACGGCCGCCACCAGTTGGTCCCGCAGTTCCCCGGGGAAGCCCAGGAGGAAGGGGGGCAGGTCGTCGTGGATCGCCATGGCGGCAGCCTACGGGGCCGGTCCCGCGGGCGACACCCATATCCGAACCACCGCAACCATGCCAACTCAGCCAACGGAAACACCAGTTGAAACCCGCCACGCGACGGAGCGGACCTTGACGCGGAGCTGTGCATACCGGTTTGCTGTGCGTGATCATCCGGAACGCTCACCGGCGTGATCCAGCCGCACCACCGGAACCGCCCGCACCACCGGTACCACCGGCACCACCATCCTCTGCGTCACTCCGTGCGTGCTCCCGCGCACGTCGTCCACCCGCGCACGTCGTCCACCCGCGCCCGCGTCCTGGAGGGAACCCGCGGATGTCCCCGCCTCCGCCGCCCCTGGGCCGCGCCCGCAAGCGGGACGCGGCGCTCTTCGACCCCGCCCTGTGCGACACCGAACTGGTCTCCGTGCGCTCCCAGTTCACCCAGGGCCGGTGGGCCAAGGCCCGCGCCCTCCTCGTCGGCACCGGTGACGACTGGGACCGCCGCGGCCACCGCGTCGTCGTCCTCGCCGAAACCCCGGCCGCCACCGCATGGGCCCGCGAATGGCTGCTCGCCGAGCCCGGCAGCGCCGACGCCACGACCCTCCTCGCCTGCGCCGCCGTCTTCGGCGCCCTGCGCCGCAAGGGCACCCCCGAGGCGGCCGAGGAGGCCTGCCGGCGGGCCGCCGCGCTGCTGCCCGCCGACCCCACGCCCTGGCTGGGCCTGCTCATGCTCTCCCGCGCCTTCGGCACCGAGGAGGAGTTCAGCCGCCACTTCGACCAGGTCCGGGCCCGCCACCGGGAGCACCACCACGCCCACCACCTGATGGTCGCCAAGCTGGCCGAACGCACCCCCTCCCTGGGGCACGACCCGCTCCACGAGGTCTACGACTTCGCCGCCTGGGCCGCCGAGGAGTCCCCGGCCGACTCCCCGCTCGCCGTACTGCCCGTCATCGCCCACGCCGAGCGCTACCGGGTCGTCGCCGCCGCCCAGGGGGGTTCCATCCCCGGGTCCGCCGGCCCGCACTGGACCGGCCGCCGCGCCCGGCAGGTGCTGCGCTCCGCCTTCGACTGGTGGCTGGAGTGGGAACGCGAGGACCACCCCCGCAACCGGGTCGACCTCAACTTCCTCGCCCACGCCAAGCTCTGCGAGGGCCGCCCCGCCGAGGCCGCGGCCCTCTTCCACCGCATCGGCAGCCATGCCACCCCCGCGCCCTGGTCCTATCCGGACCGGGACCCGCACAAGGCCTTCCTCGCCGCGCGCAGCGCCGCGCTCGGCACCGACTGACCCCGACCAGCCAGTCCCCCGAAAGGACCCCGCCATGCCGACGGGCAGATCCACCACGCTCCCAGCCGAGGCCGAGATCCGCACGTACAAGGGCCAGGACCGCGCCCTGCGCGCCGACCGTCTCGGCACCGCCGGACTGCTGCTCTCCGTACTCGCCGCGAGCGCGCCCCTGATGGTCGTCGCGGGTGTCATGCCCACGATCTTCGGGGTCATGGGCATCGTCGGCCAGCCGCTGCTCTTCGTGATCCTCGGCGTCGTCCTCGCCCTCTTCGGCATCGGGTACGCCGAGATGAGCCGCCACGTCCACAACGCGGGCGCCTTCTACGCGTACATCGCGCGCGGCCTCGGGCCCACCGCCGGGGCCTCCGCGTCCCTCGTCGCCCTCGTCGCCTACAGCGCCATGCAGGTCGGCGTGTACGGCATCCTCGGCTTCGAGATCTCCGGCCTCTTCGCGACCTACCTCGACACCCGGGTCGCCTGGTGGATCCCGGCCCTGATCGCCGTCGCCGCCACCGGCGCGCTGGGCTGGCTGAAGATCGACCTCAACGCCAAGGTGCTAGGCGTCCTGCTGCTGATCGAGTGCGCCCTCGTCGTCGTGTTCGACGCCGCCGCCCTCGGCAAGCCCGGCCCCGAAGGACTCTCCCTCACCGCCTTCGACCCCGGCACCCTCTCCGGAGCCGGCCTGGGCACGGCCCTGTGCTTCTGCATCGCCGCTTTCGTCGGCTTCGAGCAGTCCCCGGTGTACGCCGAGGAGACCAGCAGGCCCCACATCGTCGTCTCGCGCGTGATGTTCCTCGCGATCGGCTTCGTCGCCGTCTTCTTCGCCCTCAGTGCCTGGGCCCTGTCCGTGGCCACCGGACCCGCCGGGATCACCGCCGCCTCCGCGAAGGCCGGTCCCGGACTGCTCTTCGAGCTGACCGAGGCCCGTCTGGGCGCCGCCTTCACCGACGTCCTGCACGTGCTCTTCGTCACCGGCATGTTCGCGGCCATGCTCAGCTTCCACAACGTCGTCGCCCGCTACGCCTTCGCCATGGGCCGTGAGGGACTGCTCCCGGCCCGCTTCGGCCGCACCAACCCCGGCACCGGCGCCCCCGCCACCGGCTCCTTGCTGCAGACCGTCGTGGCCGCCGTCGTCGTCATCGTCTTCGCGCTCACCGACAGCATGCCGGCCGGCGACCCCACCACTCCCGTCCTGCACCTGTTCACCTGGATGGGCAGCGTCGGAGCCCTCGGCGTGACCGTCCTGATGGCCGCCTCCTCCTTCGCCGTCATCGCCTTCTTCGTCCGCCGAGGCACCGCAGGCGCCCAGGTGTGGCGCCTGATCGCCGCGGCCCTTGCGGGCCTCGCGCTCGTCGCCATCGCCGTCTACACCGTGCGCGACTTCGGCGTGCTGGTCGGCGCCGCGGAGGGCTCCGCGCTGAGCTGGACGCTGCCCGCGATCATCGTCGTGGCCGCCCTGGGAGGACTGGTCCACGGGCTGCTGCTCAAGAGGCGCCGCCCCGAGGCCCACGCCCGGATCGGCCTGGGCAACGAGGCCTTCCGCCTCGACCAGGCCGCGGAGGCCGACCCGGTCGACTGAGCCCCGTAGCCTCGCTTTCGTGCCCGCCGCAGGCCCCCCGCGACCGTTTCCATGGTCGCCGGGGGCCTGCGCGTGCATGGGGCCGATTTTGGCGGGTAGCGGAGCCTCATGGTCTATTGGGGCGACAAAATCACCGGAACGCGGCACGGGGGACACCACCCAGCTCCCCCGCACGCGCCCCCGGCCTGCCCTCCGAACCACGAAGGCGAAGTCCCGAATGAGTGACCGCACCTTGACCGAGGCCCCCGCCGAGGCGTCGTCCCGCCACGTCGACGCCGGTGACGAGGGCTACAGCAAGGACCTCAAGTCCCGCCACATCAACATGATCGCCATCGGCGGGGCGATAGGCACCGGCCTGTTCCTCGGCGCGGGCGGCCGGCTCGCCGGCGCCGGCCCCTCCCTCGCCATCGCCTACGCGGTGTGCGGAGTCTTCGCCTTCTTCGTGGTGCGGGCCCTGGGCGAGCTCGTCCTGTACCGCCCGTCCTCCGGAGCCTTCGTCTCCTACGCGCGCGAGTTCATGGGGGAGAAGGGCGCCTACACCGCCGGCTGGCTCTACTTCCTCAACTGGTCCACGACCACCGTGGCCGACATCACGGCCGCCGCGACGTACGCCCACTTCTGGTCGATGTTCACCGACGTCCCCCAGTGGGTGCTCGCCTTCATCGCCCTGGCCGTCGTGCTGACCGCCAACCTGATCTCGGTGAAGTACTTCGGCGAGATGGAGTTCTGGTTCTCCCTGGTCAAGGTCGCCGCCCTCGCGGTCTTCCTGATCGTCGGCATCTACCTCGTCGCCACCAGCCACGACATCGGCGGCCACACCCCGGGCCTCGCCAACATCAGCGACAACGGCGGCATCTTCCCGTCCGGCGTGCTCCCGATGCTCCTGGTCATCCAGGGCGTCGTCTTCGCGTACGCCTCCGTCGAGCTCTGCGGCGTCGCCGCGGGCGAGACCGAGAACCCCGAGAAGATCATGCCCAAGGCGATCAACTCGATCATGTGGCGCGTGGGCCTCTTCTACGTCGGCTCCGTGGTCCTGCTGGCCCTGCTGCTCCCGTACACCGAGTACTCCGGCGACCAGAGCCCCTTCGTCACGGTCTTCGACAAGCTCGGCGTCCCCGGCGCCGCCGGCATCATGAACCTGGTCGTCCTGACGGCGGCCCTCTCCAGCCTGAACTCCGGCCTCTACTCCACCGGCCGCATCCTGCGCTCGATGGCCGTCTCCGGCTCCGCCCCCAAGTTCACCGGTGTCATGAACAAGGGCAAGGTCCCCTACGGCGGGGTCCTGTTCACCGCCGCCTTCGGCGTCGCGGGCGTCGGCCTGAACTACTTCATGCCCAAGGACGCCTTCGAGATCGTCCTGAACTTTGCCTCGCTCGGCATCCTGGGCACCTGGGCGATGGTCATGCTGTGCTCGCTCCACTTCTGGCGGCGCGCCGGCCAGGGCCTCCTGGAGCGCCCCTCCTACCGCCTGCCCTGGGCCCCGTACACCCAGATCGTGACGCTGGTCTTCCTGGTCACCGTCCTGGTCCTGATGTGGTGCGACGGAGGCGTCGGCCGCACCACGATCCTCTTCGTCCCGGTCATCGGCGCGGCCCTGGTCGGCGGCTGGTTCCTGGTCCGGGGCCGGGTGGCGGAGATCGCCGCCGCCCGCTCCGGCGACTGACGGGCCGGACCACCGTCGTACCGAGGAGAAGGCCCCCGCACACCGGTGCGGGGGCCTTCCCGTCGTACCGGACGTCCCCTGCCCGCGGGCGGCCGGGACGTCCACGGCATTCCTCCGGATGACTTCGCCGGGGATCCACCGCCCGTCGCCATGGCATGCGAGTGTGACGAGCGCCACAATGCAGTCCCTGGACGCACTGCCGCGGCACTGCTCTCATGGGTCTTCGCGCCCGGCCGACGATCTTGGACGGGCGCCGGGGAGCGGTGGCGTGTACGCATTCGGCAGGGCATCGGGAATTCCGCGGCACTTTCCCCCGCGGGCCGCACCGCGGCAGGGGGTGGATTCCGTCGTGCCCGCAGGCCGAAGCGATGGAGCCGAACGAGCCTGCGGGATCCCGCCCGTCGCCCGCATCGACGGCCACGGCCCGATCACGGGCCGCGGTCCGGTGGAAGGGCCGCACGCATGGGGGCGGTAACGGCTCTGGAGAAGCTGCTGCCGGTGGTCCTGGCCTTCGGCTGCGGCGTTCTCCTCGCGCGGCGCAAGGTGGTGCCGGCGGACAGCTCCAAGGTCTTCGCCGACTACGCGTTCCTCTTCGCGGTCCCCTGCTACCTGTTCGGCAACATCTACGCGAGCGACCTGGCCGCCCTCTTCGACTGGAGGGCGATCGGCGGCTACGCGGCCGCGGCCGGCTGCGCGGTCGTCGCCATCGGCATCGCGGCCCGGCTGTCGGGGGTCCTGGACCCCCGGGCCGTCGCGCTGCGGATCATGGCCGGGGTCCAGGTGAACACCGCCTACTTCGCCGTACCGGTGTTCATCATGCTCTTCGGGAACGCGGCGCCGATCTTCCCCGTGCTGCTGTTCCAGGTCTGCGTGCTGTCCCTCGTGGTCATCTCGGTCATGGAACTGGGCCGCCCGGCCGCCGGAGGCCCGGGGGTACGGCTCGCGCGGGCCGTCGGGGCCTCGCTCGTGACGCCCGTCGTCCTCGCCTGCAACGCGGGCATCCTGCTCAACCTGCTGTCGGTGCACCTGCCGAAGGCGGTCCTGGACAGCTTCGCGTTCGTCGGAGACAGCGCCTCCCCGGTGGCGCTGTTCGCCCTCGGGCTGCACCTGGGAGGCGCCGGCCTCACGATCCGGGGCACCACCCTGGAGGAGGTGTGGCTCATCGCCTTCAAGTGCGCGGCCTTCCCCCTCATCGCCTGGGCCGTGTGCCGCTACCTCTTCGGAGTCGAGGGCGAGTGGCTCGGCTACCTCGTCCTGATCGCCGCGATGCCGGCCCCGCAGAACCTCTTCATCTTCGCGCAGCGCTACGACGTCGACGTCGCCATGTCGGCCGAGCTCGTGGTCAAGAGTTCCCTTGCGTCGCTGCTCCTGCTGCCCCTGTGGGTGCAGTGGACCATCCACTTCGGCTGACACCGGAGCGGGCCCACGCGGCCAGTCCCACCTGGAGAACGAAGAAGGACCCCGCCGGAGCGGGGTCCTTCTCTCCTGTGTCCGAGGGGGACTTGAACCCACACACAGGCAGGAAGACGCGGAGACCGTCCCCCTGCGTCCCCGTCCCCGGCCGGTTCCGGGTTGTCCCGAGTGCGCACGGTTGGCGCAGCTGCGCAAGTCCTCCTGCGGATGCACGGGACGGGCCACTGATGGAAATGCAGACCTGGCGGGATTCCTGGGGCCGGGCCGACAACGCTTCGGAGTCCATACGCACGGCCCTGGCCGTCCTCGGCGTTCCCGAGACGGTGTGGAACAGCCTTCGGCCCACGGTGACCCACAACGGAGGGGCCTACGTGGACTTCGGCAAGCTCCCGGCCGATGTGGTTGAGCAGCTTGCCGAAGCTCTTCGTCTGCCCGCAGCTCCCTGCTGACTCCCGCCCCTTGCGGGGGCAGGGCCTTGGCCGGCTCACGCACCGAAAGGAGGTGCAGTGATGACCGACCCCGGTGACAAGGACGGCGGCGGGAAGTTCCCGCCTCCGCCCGCCGCATAACGAGTCCTCAACCGTCGAGAGAGAGGGAATCTCACTGTGACGACCATGCTGGAATCTCCCGTCGCCGTACGGCACGGGCGGGACCTCGTCAGTCCCGAGCTGTTCGAGAAGGTGTCGGAGTTCTGCGCGGAGGAGTACGGGCACGAGCTGTCCACCGCCCGCCGGATCGTGGACCAGGCCCTTGCCTTCCTCAAGGTCGTGGGCGACACCCGGGCGTTCGACATGACCCCGTCCGACGCCGTGGACCCCGGATGGCACTCGTTCGTGCTCCACACCCAGGCATACGCCGCCTGGTGCGACGAGCAGTTCGGGTTCTTCCTCGGACACGAGCCCAAGGCCACCGTCCGCACCCGCCCGCTGATCGGTTCCGTAGTGGACCTCGTCAGGGCCGCCGGGTTCCACGTGGACGACCGGCTGTGGGGCGCGGCGAAGGACTGCAACCCGCCCGCGTGCTGCGGTGACGGCGACGGCTGCTGATCCACTCCCACCGAACGGAAGCGGTCCGGGCGTGGCTAAGGCGCCCGGACCGCCACAGCCAAGGGTTCCAAAGACGAGCAGCAAAGACGAGGGCCTGACCGGACGAGGTCGGGTCACGGTGTTCGCGATGTTCGGCACGGTCGTCGGCTACGCCACCCACCATCTTGACGAACGACGGATCGGCGACGTGGCCGTGATCGGCCCCCTGACCCCTGGTGTCGAGTGGCCACGGCTGTGGCAGACGGCCCGTTCCTGTGGCAGGACCGCAGCCAAGGACACCGAACTCGCACAGTGGATCCTGATCCAGGCGACCCGGGCGTTCGTCTGCGGCAGCGACCGTATCGCCCAGTTCCATGACCAGGGCTGGAAGCTGGAGCCCGGTGGGAAGCGCGTCAGCTTCGAAACCACCTACGCCAACCGAGACCACCTGTGGACCGGCAACCTGACCGTGGACGGACTCGGCCCTGACCAGGTAGCCGAGCGCCCTTCGCTCTACCGCGCGTAGCTCGGTTGCCCTGATGTCCTGCTCCCCGAACGGCTCCAGTTCCCGACCTCGGCGCGGTTCTCCTTACGCTCCGCGCTGGCCGGCTGCGGCTCAGCGTGACGGGAAGCGTCCCGGTTCTGGTCACAGAGTCGGCGCGCCGGCGCACCCTCCGGACGCGCCTGCGCCTGCCCGAGGGCTGCCCGATCCACGACTGGAGGCCGGGGAGACACCCGTAGAGGTCTCCGCCAACGTCCGGCACCACTCGCCGGGCTGCAGGACGGCCCGGTACGGGCAATGACGTAAGGACGGAGCGCGCAGACCGGCCGCCTCCGGAGCGCGCCGACTCGGCCCGCCATCCCTGGTCTGACCTGCGGAATCTCTGGGCCGTTGGCCACGTGGTTGGTCACGCCACAGCCCAGAAAAGCAGAAAACCCCACGTGAAGTGGGGTCCCAGCTGGTGTCCGAGGGGGGACTTGAACCCCCACGCCCGATAAAGGGCACTAGCACCTCAAGCTAGCGCGTCTGCCATTCCGCCACCCGGACAAGGTGTCTGTCTCGCGTCCCTCGCGGGCCGTTCCGACGTGGAAAACATTACCAAACATTCGGGGCCCCCGATCACACCCCCCGGTGACCGGGGAACGCCCTTGGGCGGAGCGGCCCGGAGCGGGAGGATGGGGACGTAGCCGGTACTGATCAGTGGGAGGAAGCAGCGTGAGCGAATCGGGCACGGGCAAGAACGTCTCCGGCGAGGACGAGGTCGTCGACCTCTGCCGGGACCTCATCCGGATCGACACCAGCAACTACGGGGACCACTCGGGACCGGGCGAGCGCAAGGCGGCCGAGTGGGTCGCCGAGAAGCTGGCCGAGGTCGGGCTGGAACCGCAGATCTTCGAGTCGCACAAGGGGCGCGCCTCGACCGTCGCCCGCATCGAGGGCGAGGACCCCTCCCGGCCCGCGCTGCTGATCCACGGGCACACCGACGTGGTCCCGGCCAACGCCGCCGACTGGACCTACGACCCCTTCGCGGGCGAGATCGCGGACGGCTGCGTGTGGGGCCGCGGCGCGGTCGACATGAAGGACATGGACGCGATGACGCTGGCCGTCGTCCGCGACCGCATGCGCAGCGGCCGCAAGCCCCCCAGGGACATCGTGCTGGCCTTCCTCGCCGACGAGGAGGCGGGCGGCACGTACGGGGCACGGCACCTCGTGGACAAGCACCCCGGGCTCTTCGAGGGCGTCACCGAGGCCATCGGCGAGGTCGGCGGGTTCTCCTTCACCGTGAACGAGAACCTGCGGCTCTACCTCGTGGAGACCGCCCAGAAGGGCATGCACTGGATGCGGCTCACGGTCGACGGCACCGCGGGCCACGGCTCCATGACCAACAACGACAACGCGATCACCGAGCTGTGCGAGGCCGTCGGGCGCCTCGGCCGCCACCAGTGGCCGGTGCGCGTCACCAAGACCGTCCGGCACTTCCTCGACGAACTCTCGGACGCCCTCGGAACCCCGCTCGACCCCGACGACATGGACGCCACCCTCGTCAAGCTCGGCGGTATCGCCAAGATGGTGGGCGCCACCCTGCGCAACTCCGCCGCCCCGACGATGCTCGGCGCCGGCTACAAGGTGAACGTGATCCCCGGCCAGGCCACGGCGCACGTCGACGGCCGCTTCCTGCCGGGCTACGAGGACGAGTTCTTCGCCGACCTCGACCGGATCCTCGGCCCGCGCGTGAAGCGGGAGGACGTGCACGGGGACAAGGCCCTGGAGACGGACTTCGACGGGCGGCTCGTGGACGCCATGCAGGGCGCCCTGAAGGCCGAGGACCCGATCGCGCGCGCCGTCCCGTACATGCTCTCGGGCGGTACGGACGCGAAGTCCTTCGACGACCTCGGCATCCGCTGCTTCGGCTTCGCGCCGCTGCAGCTGCCGCCGGAGCTCGACTTCGCCGGGATGTTCCACGGCGTGGACGAGCGCGTGCCGGTCGACGGGCTCAAGTTCGGAGTGCGGGTGCTCGACCGGTTCATCGACAACGCCTGACGGCCTGAAATCGCGCGGATGTGCGCATTCCACTGAGAAGAGTGAATGCACTCATACGCTCGTAGCCCTGGTGATCCCTCCTCGTTACAGGTGGTGCGGTCCGCGGCTGGGACCGCACTTGCCTACTAGGAGGAACAATGCTCAAGAAGGTTGTCGCCGCTGCGGCTGCTACCGGTGGTCTGGTTCTCGCGGGTGCCGGCCTCGCCGCCGCCGACGCGGGTGCGCAGGGTGCGGCCATCGGCTCCCCGGGTGTCCTGTCCGGCAACGTCGTCCAGGTTCCGGTCCACATCCCCGTGAACGTCTGCGGCAACACGATCTCCGTGATCGGCCTGCTCAACCCGGCCTTCGGCAACACCTGCGTCAACGCCTGACGCGTCTGAAGTACTGGCCCCGGAGCGCATTCCAGCGCTCCGGGGCCGCCGGGCTTTCGGACCCGGACCACACCTTCGGCGCGGCAGGCGGGGGAGCCTGTACGGCCTGAGCGCCGACCGACACGTACACACCAGGGGACGAGTACAGATGCGACGACCGGTTCAGGTCACGAGGAAGACGCTGATCACGATGGCGGCGGCGGGGGGCGTCCTCGCGATGGGCGGCGGTTACGCGCAAGCCGACTCCGGGGCGGCCGGGCACGCCGCGAACTCACCGGGCCTGCTGTCCGGGAACAACGTGCAGGCGCCGGTGGACGCACCGGTGAACGCCTGCGGCAACACGATCTCCGTGATCGGCCTGCTCAACCCGGCCTTCGGCAACAGCTGCGCCAACACGTCGGCCACGCCGCAACACCCGGGCCACCCCGGCGGCGGGGACGACGAGGACTGCGACGAGCCGGGTCACCCCGGCAACCCGGGTACTCCGGGCGGGCACACCCCCGGCAACCCGGGCACGCCGGGCGGCCACACGCCCGGTAACCCGGGCGGACACACGCCCGGCCACCCGGGCACCCCGGGCGGACAGACCCCGGGCAACCCGGGCACCCCCGGCGGTCACACCCCCGGTAACCCCGGTACTCCGGGCGGTCACACCCCCGGTAACCCCGGTACTCCGGGCGGTCACACCCCCGGTAACCCCGGTACTCCGGGCGGTCACACCCCCGGTAACCCCGGTACTCCGGGCGGACAGACCCCGGGCAACCCGGGCACCCCCGGCGGACAGCCCCCGGGCAACCCCGGTACTCCCGGCGGACAGACCCCGGGCAACCCCGGTGCTCCCGGCGGCCAGACGCCCGGCACGGGTTCCGGGACGCCCGGACTCGCCGCCACCGGCGCGGGTGACGTCATGACGGCCGGAATCCCGATCGCGGGCGGCCTGCTGCTGGCCGGAGCCGTGCTCTACCGGCGCGCCCGCAACGCCGCCTGACGGCACCGCGACGCGGGCCCCGCCCTCACCGGGGCCCGCGTCACCAGGTCGCGCGGACCTGACGGATGATCCGGCGGCGCAAGCGCACGCGGCGGCTGCCGTTCCGGTACAGGGCCATCCGGTCCAGCTCCCAGTGGCCGTATTCCGCATGATCGGTCAACAGGCGGGTCGCCTCCTGGCGGGAGGTACCGCGAGGCACGTACACGTCGACAAATTCGTATTCCGGCATCGCATCTATTGTGCGGGCACCGGCCCGCTACGGATAGCGTCTGCACTATGTCTGATGCCGCTCTGCCCACTGTTGCCGAGGTACGCGCCGCCGCCGAGGCGGTCAAGGCCGCTCTCGACCGTCACCTCGCCGCGGTCGAGAGCAGGATCGGGGACGAGGACCCGGCCGTCTACGCCGCCTTCAACGAACTCGCCGCCGCCGCCGAGGAGTACGACGAACTCCTCTACGACCGCTACGACGAGGTCACCCCCTTCGAGATCCCCACGCCCGAGGACGGTGTCGCGTACACCGGCCCCGCCGAGCCCGCCGCCTTCAGCGTCCTCATCCGCCGCGACTACGCCGTCGTCGAGCCGGCCCGGCTGATCGCCCAGGCCGAGCGTGTCGCCGCGCACGACCGGGACGCCGAACTCGTCGACGACGCGGGCACCGCGGGGGCGCTCGGCGTGCTCTTCGGGGAGTACGAGCCCGACGAGATCGCCTCCCGCTACAAGGAGTTCGGCCTGGAGGAGGGCGACTCCACCCTCTGGATCGCGGCGCTGGAGGAGGTCGCCGAACCGGGGGACTGGCTGGGCTCGCCCTTCGGGCAGACGGATCCCCAGGACGTGGTGCACCGCTTCGACGTCAGTTCGGTCTTCGACGAGGACGTCGAGGAGGAGGACTTCGAGGAGGGCGAGGAGGCCGCGGCCCCGGGCTTGGCCCCGGCCTGATCCCACCGGCCGCGGGCCGTCGTCGACGCACGCCGCGCCCCCGACCCGCCGTGCGCGGCGGGTCGGGGGCGCGGCCCTTCTCCGCTACCCCTGCGGCTGCTGAGCCGCCGTCAGCGCCCGCAGCAGAGCCGTCAGACGGGTCGTACGGGGCTTCGGCAGCACCTCGGCCACCGCGCGCGCCAGCGCCTGGTCCACCCCGTGCACCACCGACAGGTGCCGCTCGGCCCGCCCGAACGCCGTGTACACCCAGTCCCGGGACAGGGCCTGCGCCGCGTCACCCGGCAGGACGACGACCACCGCGGGCCAGCGCGCCCCGACGGCCTGGTGCGCCGTCACCGCCCAGCCGAGCCGCACCTGCGACTCCACCCGCTCCTTCGGTACGACGACCCGTACGCCCGCCACGTCCAGGTGCAGCCCCTGGGCGTCGGCCGACACCACCCGGCCCGGCACGGCCCGTCCCGGCGCGGGGACGTGGACGACCCGGTCACCGGGATCGAAGCCGCCGAACCGCCCCGGGCCGGGGTTCAGCCGCTCCTTGAGGGCCGCGTTCAGTACCCGGGTGCCCGCCGCGCCGCCGTGGCCCGGGGTGACGACCTGCACGGCGTCCGCGGGGATCCCGAAGGCGCGCGGCACCGATTCGGAGACCAGCTGCACGGTGCGGTGCACGGCCTCCCCGGCGTCGCGCACCGGGACGATGACGATCTCCTTGCCGGGGGCCTCGACCTGGTTCAGCTCCCCGACACCGATCCCCGACACCAGCTCGCCGAGCGGGCCCGGGTCCGGCGTCCGGGACACCACCTGGGGGCAGGCGCGGGCGGCCAGCACGTCGGCGAACACCCGCCCCGGCCCGGCCGACCCGAGCACCCGGGGGTCACCGGAGAGCACCAGACGGGCCCCGTCGGGCACCGACTCCACCAGGGCGGCGGCCGTCTCCACGTCCAGCTGCGGGGCGTCCAGCACGATGAGCAGGTCGAGGTCGAAGCGGCCGTCGGCGTCCCGACCGGGGCCCCGGTCCCCCGAGAGCAGCCCCGCCACGCCCACGGCGTCCCCGGTGGGGGCATGCGCGGCCAGGGCGGCCCGCAGGCCCAGCTTCCGGGCGGCCGCCAGCAGGGCCAGCGGCTCGGCGCGGGCGGCCTCGCCGCCGGTGTGGGTGACCAGGCCGTGGCCGGCGACGGCTCGGACCAGCTCGGCGCCGGGGCCGGTGGCCACCTCGGACCAGTCGGCCGGGCCGCCGAAGGTACCCGTCAGCCGGGCCAGTCCGTCGGCCAGGCTCTCCTCGGCCAGGGCGTGTTCTTCCAGGCCCACGAGGATCCGTACCGGCCGCGGGGCGTCCTCCTCGTCGCCCTCGTCGCCGCCGACGTCCGCCGCCTGCGGGCCGGGCTCGCCCAGCGGTTCGTGGAACACCAGGACCGCACCCTCCCCGATGGCCGCCTCCAGGGCCTCGGCGGGGGCCGGCACCCCGTACTGGGCCAGGGCCTTCTCCAGGACCGGGGCCTCCAGCGCGGTGTGCCCCTTGAGGGCGGCCTGGCCCAGGAGCCAGCCCAGCAGGGCCGCGCCCCGGCGCTCGTCGGCGGGACCGGCCGCGGGGCCCAGCAGGGCCTGCGCGAAGCCGTCGGCCTGCGCCGGGCGCACCCCGGGGACCGCGAGCAGCCGCCAGGGGTCCTCGGCGAGCAGGTCCGCGGCTCCCTCCCCGAGGGTCTCGGCGGCGGCCCCGGCGAGGCCCTCGGGGGCCCCGCCGCGGGTCAGTACGGCGCGCACCGCGCCGATGTCCTCGGCGGTGGGGGCGGGCGCGGCGGCGGGGGCCGTGGCGGGGCGGGGCTGCGGGGGAGCGGGGGCCGCCCGGCGGGGGGTGGCGGGGGCGTCGTCGAAGAAGACGGTGGAGGGCTTGGCGCCGCTCTCCACGGCCCGGACGGCGGCCAGCAGGTCGGCGGCCTTGCCGCTGAGCTTGGCGCCGGCGTCCACGGGGGCCTCGCGTTCCGCCTTGCGGCGTGCGATGCGCTCCCGCTCGATCTTCTGCGCGGCCAGCTCGGCCTGTGCCTCGCTGAGCCCCGGCGCGGCCGCCTCCCCGGTCTCCGCGGCCGCGGTCTCCCCGGTCCCGGCGGCCGAGTCGGCCGAGTCGGGCTCCTCCCCGTTCCCGGCACCGTCGGAGGGGCTCCGGTCCGGCTCGGCGTCCTGGGGGGCGGGGGTGGGCCCTGCGGGGCTTTCCCCCACCCCGCCCCTTCCCGAAACCGGGGGCTCCGCCCCCGGCCCCCCGTCCTCGGCCCCGCCGGAGGCGGGCCCGTCGGCGCCGGTCGCGGAGACCGGGGCTCCGCCCCCGGCCTCGCCGGCCGGGACTTCGTTCCCCGCGCCGGGCACGTCGACCGGGGCGTGGACCTTCTCGCCGTCGGCGTCGGCCGGGACTTCGTCCCCCTCGCCGTCGGCCGGGGCCGTACCCTCCTCCGTCGCGGCCGGCGCGTCGGGCTCCTCGCCGTCGGGTCCGGCGGGGTCGGGCTCCGGGGCCACTGCGGCGACCCCGCTCGTTTCCTCCGCGGTGGCGGGGTCGGCGGGGCCGGTGGCCTCGGGGTCCGTACTCACAGCGTGCTCCAGTCCTGATCGGGGTAGCGGTGCACGGGCGCCGACACGTCGTCCAGAGCCCGGCAGATCTCCTCCGGAAGACTAAGGGCCTCCACCGACAGCGCCGCCCCGAGCTGCGCGGACGTCCGCGCGCCGACGATCGGGGCGACCACCCCCGGCCGGTCCCGGACCCAGGCCAGCGCCACCTGGAGCGGGGTGACGGCCAGGCCCTGCGCGGCCGTCACCACCGCGTCCACGATCCGCCCGGCGGCCTCGTCCAGGTACGGGTCCACGAAGGCGGCCAGCGACTGCGAGGCGCCCCGGGAGCCGGCCGGGGTCCCGTCCCGGTACTTGCCCGTCAGCACCCCGCGGCCCAGCGGGGAGGAGGGCAACAGGCCGACACCGAGGTCCAGCGCGGCCGGGAGCACCTCCCGCTCCACGCCCCGCTGCAGCAGGGAGTACTCCATCTGCGTCGACGCGAGCCGGGTCCGCGTCCCGGGCGCGGCCAGCTGCCAGGTCGCCGCCTTCGCCAGTTGCCAGCCGCTGAAGTTGGAGATCCCGGCGTAGCGGGCCCGGCCGCTGCCGACGGCCAGGTCCAGCGCCTGGAGGGTCTCCTCCAGCGGGGTCTGCGGGTCGAAGGCGTGCACCTGCCACAGGTCCACGTAATCGGTGCCGAGGCGGTCCAGGGAGTCGTCCAGGGCGGCCAACAGGTGCCCGCGCGAGCCGTCGAAGCGCCGGTCCGGGTCGGGCACGCTGCCCGCCTTGGTCGCGATGACCAGGTCCCGGCGCGGCACGAGGGAGCCCACCAGCTGACCGAGGAGGTACTCCGCCTCCCCGCCGCCGTACACGTCGGCCGTGTCGACGAGCGTGCCGCCCGCCTCCCAGAACGTCCTCAACTGCTCGGCGGCGGCTTCCTCGCCTGTGTCACGGCCCCAGGTCAGGGTGCCGAGGCCGATCCGGGAGACGCGCAGTCCGGTGCGGCCGAGATGCCTCTGCTCCATGAGCGCTGAGACTACTGGGGCACTGCCGCGGGGCGGCCGGGCGCGCTACAGTCCCCCGCAGACCTACGTTACTGATCGGTAAAGCGGCACATCGTAAGGGGACGACACATGCGGCTCGGCATCAACCTCGGCTACTGGGGCGCGGGCATGGACGCCGACAACCTCGCCGTCGCACAGGAGGCGGACCGCCTCGGCTACGACGTCTGCTGGGCGGCCGAGGCCTACGGCTCCGACGCGGCCACCGTGCTCGCCTGGGTGGCCGCCCAGACGGAGCGGATCGACGTCGGCTCGGCCATCTTCCAGATCCCGGCCCGCCAGCCCGCGATGACGGCGATGACGGCCGCCACCCTGGACTCCCTGACCAAGGGCCGCTTCCGGCTCGGCCTCGGCGTCTCCGGCCCGCAGGTCTCCGAGGGCTGGTACGGGGTGAAGTTCGACAAGCCCCTCGCCCGGACCCGGGAGTACGTGGAGATCGTCCGCAAGGCGATGAGCCGCGAGCGCCTCTCCTACGACGGCGCGCACTGGACCCTCCCGCTGCCGGGCGGCCCCGGCAAGCCGCTCAAGCTGACCGTGCACCCCGAGCGCGAGCACATCCCGCTCTACATCGCCGCCATCGGGCCCAAGAACCTGGAGCAGACCGGCGAGATCGCCGACGGCGCCCTGCTGATCTTCCCGGCCGCCGAGCACCTGGAGGAGACGGCCCTGCGGCACATCCGCGCCGGGCGCGAGAAAGCCGGACTGACGATGGACGGCTTCGACGTCTGCCCGACCGTGCCGCTGGCCCTCGGCGAGGACGTGAAGGCCCTCGCGGACGTGTTCCGCCCCTACACCGCCCTGTACGTCGGCGGCATGGGCAGCCCCAAGCAGAACTTCTACAACCAGCTCGCCCAGCGTATGGGGTACGAGAAGGAGGCCGCCGAGATCCAGGCCAAGTACCTGGGCGGCGACAAGGACGGCGCGGCGGCCGCCGTACCGCACTCGCTGATCGACTCGACCACCCTGCTGGGCTCCGTCGAGCGGATCGCGGACGGGATGCGCGCCTACGCCGACGCCGGGGTCACCACCCTCACGCTCGCCCCCGCCGGCTTCACCCTGGACGAGCGCCTCGCCGCCCTGCGCGCCGGCACCGAGGCCCTGGAGCTCGCCGGCCTGGCCTGACGCGCGGACGCCGCCCGGGGCACGAGGAACGGTGCGGGGGCGGCGTCCGGATCGAGGTCTGCGGCCGTGGTGGGGGCTCGGGGGGTCTTCCCCGCCACGGCCGACACAGCCAACAACGCGCGGTGCGCCCCCGGGGTTACGCCCCGGGCCGCAGCGGCACGGCTCGTTCATTCGGCCGAGTCGGCCGAGCCCTCGGTTGCCCGCCCGGCAGATCCGCATTTGACTCGTTCCATGCTCTCTGCCCGCAGCCTGTTCCAGGAGATCGTCGGCCACGACGACTCCTTCCAGCTGTTCTGCTCCATCGCCGCCAGCGGGGAGTCCCAGGGCGGCTGGGAGAACGCCAGGATCGCCGCCCTCGTCCCCGACGGCATGCGCGACCTCGCACCCAAGATCACCCGGCACGGCGCCGACGAGGACAAACACGGCCGGATCTTCCGCGCCCTGCTGCGCAACCGCGGCCTGGCGCCCGTCCCCGTACCGCCCGAGACCGACTACACGATGCTGCTGGAGCGCCGCGGCATCGGCCTCGCGCACGACAGGCTGCGCCGCGAGGAAGCGCTGACCGAACGGGACGTCGTCGTCTACCTCGCGCACAGCCGCGTCACCGAACAGCGCGCCTCCGAGCAGATGGTCCTGCTGGTGAACCACTTCGGCGACCACCCCGAGATCGGCAAGGCCGTCCGCCAGATCAGCGGCGACGAGGACGACCACCTCGCCTACTGTCACGAGGAACTGCTGCGCCTGGCCCGCGCCGGACACGGCCGGACCATCCAGCGGGTGCTGCGCGAGAGCGCGCTCGCCGAGATCGCCGTCTACCGGGACGTCAGCCTCGCCGTCATGGCCCACATGGGCCGGCTGCTGCGCTGGCCCGCGCCCAAGGCCGCCGCGCTGGCGGCCGGCATCCGCGGGGTGTACGCGTACGAGCGCTTCGGCGGCTGGCACCGGATGGTCGGCCTGCGCCCGCCGGAGCGGCGCGACCCGCTGGGCGGCGCACCCGCCACCGTGCGCGGCCACGCGTAGGCCGTCTCCCGCGGCCCCCGCAGGCCGGGCCCGCCGCTACAGCCAGCCGCGCCGCTTGAACATCCGGTGCAGGCCCGCGCACAGGCCCGCCATCAGCGCCAGCACCGCCGGATAGCCCCAGCCCTGCCGCAGCTCCGGCATGTGGTCGAAGTTCATCCCGTAGATCCCCGCGACCATCGTCGGGACGGCGGCCATGGCGGCCCAGGCGGAGATCTTGCGCATGTCGTCGTTCTGCCGGACGCCCATCTGCGCCAGGTGCGCGGCCAGCGCGTCCGACAGCAGCCGGTCCAGGCCCTCGATGTACTCGTTGGCCTTCGTCAAGTGGTCGGCCACGTCGCGGAAGAAGGGCTGGGAGTGCTCGTGCACGAACGGCACCTGCCCGAAGGCGAGCCGGTCCATCGGCTGCAGCAGCGGGCTCGTCGCCCGGCGGAACTCCAGCACCTGCCGCTTGAAGCCGTAGATCCGCGCGGCGGTGTTCTTCGAGTCCGAGGCGTTCGGCGCGAACACCTCCGCCTCCAGCTCCTCCAGGTCCGCCTGGAGCTCGGCCGCCACCTCGATGTAGTGGTCCACCACCGCGTCGGACACGGCGTACAGCACGGCGGTCGGCCCGTGCCGCAGCACCTGGGGCTCCTGTTCCAGCCGGTGCCGCACGGCCGTCAGCGCGGCCCCCTCGCCGTGCCGGACGGTGACCACGAACGAGTCGCCTATGAAGACCATCAGCTCCCCGGTGGTCACCGTGTCCGTGTCCTCGTCGTAGAGCACCGGCTTGAGGACCACGAACAGCGAGTCGTCGTAGACCTCCAGCTTCGGCCGCTGGTGCGCGGTCAGCGCGTCCTCCACCGCCAGTGCGTGCAGCCCGAACTCCCGGCTCACGTGATCGAACTCGCTCGCCGTCGGTTCGTGCATGCCCACCCACACGAACGCGTCACCCGAGGCCCGCGCCTCGTCGAGGGCATCGGAGAAGTCCTCCGGTGCCGCGGAGCGGCGGCCGTTCCGGTACATCGCGCAGTCGACAATCACGCCGGGCATTCTCCCCCGACCGGGGCCCACCCGTACAACGGCGGCACGGCATAGGCTTCCCCCATGGCCATGCTGATCCTCGTACGACACGGGCGGTCCACCGCCAACACCGCGGGCGTGCTCGCCGGATGGACCCCGGGGGTGACCCTGGACGACCACGGCACCGCCCAGGCCGCAGCACTTCCCGGGCGGCTCGACGGGGTGCCCCTCGTGGCCGTCGTCACCAGCCCCCTCCAGCGCTGCCGCGAGACCCTCGCCCCGCTGCTCGCCGCCCGCCCCGCACTGCCCCTGCACACCGACGAGCGCATCGGCGAATGCCACTACGGCGACTGGTCCGGCCGCAAACTCTCCGAACTCGCCGACGAACCCCTCATGAAGATCGTCCAGCAGCACCCCTCGGCCGCCGCCTTCCCCGGCGGCGAGTCCATGCGCGCCATGCAGGCACGCGCCGTGGACGCCGTACGCGAGTGGAACGCCCGGATCGACGAGGAGCACGGCACCGACGCCGTCTACCTCATGTGCTCCCACGGCGACATCATCAAGTCCCTCGTCGCCGACGCCCTCGGCATGCACCTCGACCTCTTCCAGCGGATCCACGTCGACCCCTGCTCGGTCACCGCGATCCGCTACACCCCCACCAGGCCCTTCCTGCTGCGCCTCGGCGACGCCGGGGACCTCTCGCCCCTCGTCCCGCGCACCGCCCCGTCCCCCGACACCACGACCGAGGACGGCGGGAACGCCGTCGTGGGCGGCGGCGCGGGCGCGGCCTGATCGAACGGCGCAGTAGGGTGGCATGGCGCCCCCACACGGGCGCAGCCCTGCCCTGCCTCAGACTTGGAGACCGGTCGTGTCCCGTCAGGTGTTCCTTTACGACCCGCCGGACCGCTTCGTGGCCGGCACGGTCGGTCTGCCTGGACGCCGTACGTTCTTCCTGCAGGCCTCCGCGGGAGCCCGGGTCACCAGCGTCTCCCTGGAGAAGACCCAGGTCGCCGCACTGGCCGAGCGGATGGACGAGCTGCTCGACGAGGTCGTCCGGCGCACCGGCGGCAACGCGCCCGTCCCCGCCGTCGCCTCCACCGAGGCCGCGGACACCGCCCCCCTCGACGTCCCCGTCGAGGAGGAGTTCCGCGTCGGCACCATGGCGCTCGCCTGGGACGGCGAGGAGCAGCGGATGATCGTCGAGGCCCAGGCCCTCGTCGAACTCGACGCCGACTCCGACGAGGACCTCGCCGAGGCCGAGGAGCGGCTCCTCCAGGACGAGGAGAACGGCCCGCCGATGCTGCGCGTGCGCCTCTCCGGCGCCCAGGCCCGCGCCTTCGCCAAGCGGGCCCTGGACGTGGTCAACGCGGGCCGCCCCCCGTGCCCCCTGTGCAGTCTGCCGCTCGACCCCGAGGGACACGTGTGCCCGCGCCAGAACGGGTACCGGCGCCAGGTGTGAGCGCCGTGACCCCGATCGAGGAGCTGCTCACCCGTGGTGAGCTCACCGTCCGCGGCCGCATCGCCGAGGCCTCCAACGCCGTACTGCTGTGCACGGTGGCCCACGAGGGCACGAGCGCGGACTGCGTCTACAAGCCGGTCAAGGGCGAGCGCCCGCTGTGGGACTTCCCCGACGGCAACCTCGCCCGCCGCGAGCGCGCCGCGTACCTGGTCTCCGAGGCGACCGGGTGGGGGCTCGTCCCCGCGACGGTCCTGCGCGACGGCCCGTACGGGGAGGGCATGGTCCAGCACTGGATCGACGCCGGAGAATCGCCGGAGGCCGGGCTCCTCGCGCTCGTCGAGGGCGAGGAGGCGGGGGAGGGCTGGAGGCCGGTCGCCTTCGCCGAGGTGGGGGAGGGCCGCACCGCCCTGCTGGTGCACGCCGACGACCCCCGGCTGCGGCGCCTCGCCGTACTCGACGCGGTGATCAACAACGGCGACCGCAAGGGCGGTCACCTGCTGCCCGCCCCCGACGGCCGGCTCTACGGCATCGACCACGGCGTGACCTTCCACGCCGAGGACAAGCTGCGCACCCTGCTGTGGGGCTGGGCGGGGGAGCCGCTCACCGACGAGGCCCGGCGGGTGCTGGGCTCCCTGGAGGCCCAGCTGGCCGAGGGGGGCCCGCTGGCCACCCGGCTGGCCGAACTGATCACCCCGGTCGAGCTGGGCGCCGTACGGGCCCGTGTGGCCCTGCTGCTGCGCAACGGGACGCACCCGAAGCCCTCCGGGCAGTGGCCGGCGATCCCCTGGCCGCCCGTCTGACCGGCCACGGCCCGCGACGCACAGAACCGGCCAGACCGCAAGACGGCCGATCAAGCCAACAGTGCTGCTCCGGTTCGTTTCCGGAACACTCGTCCGGTTAGGCTCGAAGCATGCATGCCTGGCCCGCTTCTGAGGTCCCCGCCCTGCCCGGCAAGGGCCGCGACCTCCAGATCCACGACACCGCGACCCAGGGGACGATCACCCTCGACCCCGGTCCCGTCGCCCGTATCTATGTCTGCGGGATCACCCCGTACGACGCGACCCACATCGGTCACGCGGCGACCTACAACGCGTTCGACCTCGTGCAGCGCGTGTGGCTCGACAACAAGCGGCAGGTTCACTACGTCCAGAACGTCACGGACGTGGACGACCCGCTCCTGGAGCGGGCGCTGCGCGACGGCCACGACTGGACCGAGCTCGCGGAACGCGAGACCGCCCTCTTCCGCGAGGACATGACCGCCCTGCGGATGCTGCCCCCGCGGAACTACATCGGCGCCGTCGAGGCCATACCCGGCATCGTGCCGCTGGTCGAGCGGCTGCGCGACGCGGGTGCCGCCTACGAGCTCGACGGGGACGTCTACTTCTCCGTGGAGTCCGACCCGCACTTCGGCGGGGTCTCGAACCTCGACGCCCGCGCGATGCGGGTGCTGTCCGCAGAGCGGGGCGGGGACCCGGACCGTCCGGGCAAGAAGAACCCCCTCGACCCGATGCTGTGGATGGCCGCACGGCCCGGCGAGCCGAGCTGGGACGGCGGCTCCCTGGGCCGCGGCCGCCCCGGCTGGCACATCGAGTGCGTCGCCATCGCCCTGGACCACCTGGGCATGGGCTTCGACATCCAGGGCGGCGGCTCCGACCTGGCCTTCCCGCACCACGAGATGGGCGCCTCGCACGCACAGGCCCTGACCGGCGAGTTCCCGATGGCCAAGGCCTACGTCCACGCGGGCATGGTCGCGCTGCACGGCGAGAAGATGTCCAAGTCCAAGGGCAACCTGGTCTTCGTCTCCGCGCTGCGCCGGGCCGGCGTCGACCCGGCCGCCATCCGGCTGGCCCTCCTCGCCCACCACTACCGGGCCGACTGGGAGTGGACGGACGAGGTCCTCGCCGAGGCCGTGGCCCGGCTGGAGCGTTGGCGCGCGGCGGTCTCCCGGCCGGACGGCCTGCCGGCGGACGCCCTCGTCGAGGAGGTCCGCGAGGCCCTGTCGAAGGACCTGGACGCCCCGGCCGCGCTCGCGGCCGTGGACCGCTGGGTGGACGCGCAGAACGCCTCGGACGGCGACGACGAGTCGGCCCCGGGCCTGGTCTCCCGCACGGTCGACGCCCTCCTGGGCGTGGCCCTCTAGCACCACAGCGGTAAAGAAGGGGCGCGCCCCTTGCGTTCCACCGCCCACCGCGGCGCCGGATCACCGTAGGACGGAGACCGGGCCGGGCGGGGCCGCTACCGGGTCCCGTCCCCGGGGGCGTCCTCGTCGCCCTCGGGGGTGTCGTCCGGGCCGGAGGGGCCGTCCTGGTCCGCCGGGCCGTCCGGCTTCGGCTTCGCCGGGGGCCGGGGGCCGCCCGACAGGTCGCGGAAGTAGGAGCCCGTGTCGCCGGCCGTCTCCGGACCCGCCGACGGATCCCGCCGCCTCAGGTACCGCTCGAACTCCCGCGCGATCGCGTCCCCCGAGGCCTCCGGCAGGTCGGCGGTGTCCCGCGCCTCCTCCAGCGTCTGGACGTACTCCGCCACCTCGCTGTCCTCGGCGGCCAGTTGGTCCACGCCCAGCTGCCAGGCCCGCGCGTCCTCCGGGAGTTCGCCCAGCGGGACCCGGATGTCGATCAGATCCTCCAGCCGGTTCAGCAGCGCCAACGTCGCCTTCGGGTTCGGCGGCTGCGACACGTAGTGCGGCACCGCCGCCCACAGCGACACCGCCGGCATCCCGGCATGGGTGCAGGCCTCCTGCAGGACGCCCACGATCCCGGTCGGACCCTCGTACTTGGTCTCCTCCAGGTCCATCGTCCGCGCGAGGTCCGCGTCCGAGGTCACCCCGCTCACCGGAACCGGCCGGGTGTGCGGGGTGTCCCCGAGCAGCGCGCCCAGGATGACCACCATCTCCACACCCAGCTCGACGGCGAAGCCGAGGATCTCCTCGCAGAACGACCGCCACCGCATGGACGGTTCGATGCCCCGCACCAGCACCAGGTCCCGCGGCTTCGCGCCGCCGATCCGGACCACCGACAGCCGCGTCGTGGGCCAGGTGATCTTCCTTACCCCGTTGTCCAGCCACACCGTCGGCCGGTTGACCTGGAAGTCGTAGTAGTCCTCGGCGTCCAGTGCCGCGAAGACCTCGCCCTTCCACTCCCGGTCCAGGTGCGCCACCGCACCGGAGGCGGCGTCACCCGCGTCGTTCCAGCCCTCGAACGCGGCCACCATGACCGGGTCGATCAGCTCGGGCACGCCCTCAAGCTCGATCACCCAGGTCTCCTTCCGAAGTTCCCTTGCGTACGTGGGTCAGCCTAAGCCTTGATGAGGCACCGGCCACAGCCCACGACAGAGGGGCGGTTCCCCTCGGAACCGCCCCTCTTCCCCACCTGCGGGACAGCTATGCCTTGCGGCCCAGCATCTCCTCGACCCGGGTCCGTACGGCCTCGTCGTCCAGCCCGCGGACCGTCACCGTGGTACGGCGGCGCAGCACGTCGTCGACCGTCTCGGCCCACTCGTTGTCACGGGCGTAGGCGACCTGCGCCCAGATCTCCGGACCGTCCGGGTGGATCCGCTCGGCCAGCTCCGGGTCCTCGTTCGCCAGACGGGCGATGTCGAAGGCCAGCGAGCCGTAGTGCGAGGCCAGGTGACGGGCGGTCAGCGGGTCCATCCGGTTGCCGGGCTCACGGTCCACCAGCAGCCGGTGCGCGACCGCGTTCGGGTTGGCGACGCCGGGCAGCGCGATGCGGCGCACCAGCGACTTCACCGGCTCCATGTCCTCGGTGAGCGGGCTGCCGGGCAGCTTGGCCAGCTTGTCCATGACCACACGGCCGATGTGCCGGTACGTGGTCCACTTGCCGCCGGCCACCGACAGCATGCCGCCCGCGCCCTCGGAGACCACCGTCTCGCGCTTGGCCTTCTCGACGCCGCCGGGGCCGCCGGGCAGCACCCGCAGGCCGGCGAAGGCGTACGTCATCAGGGAGCGGTCGAGGTCGGCGTCCTTCACGGAGAAGGCCGCCTCGTCGAGGATCTGCTGGATGTCCGACTCGGTGGCGCGCACGTCCGCCGGGTCGCCCTCGTAGACCTCGTCGGTCGTACCGAGGAGCAGCTGGTCCTCCCACGGGAGGGCGAAGGTGATGCGGTACTTGTCGATCGGGGTGGCCATGGCGGCCTTCCACGGCGACTTGCGCTTCATGACGATGTGCGCGCCCTTGGACAGGCGGATCGACGGCATCGCGTGCTTGTCTTCCATGCGCCGCAGGTGGTCCACCCACGGGCCGGTGGCGTTGAGCACGACGCGCGCGTCGACCCCGAACTCGGTGCCGTCGAGGCGGTCCTTGAGCTCGGCACCGGAGACCCGGCCGCGCGTCATGCGCAGGCCGGTGACCTCGGCGTGGTTCAGGACGACCGCGCCGGACTCGACGGCCGCGCGGACCGTCATGACGGCGACGCGGGAGTCGTTCATCTGGTGGTCGTAGTAGACCGCGACGGCCTTCAGGTTGTCCGTCTTCAGACCGGGGTTGTCGGCGACGGCGCGGGCCGGCGAGATGACCTTGCCGATCCCGTCGCCGAAGGCCGAGAGCGCCGAGTACGCGAACACGCCCGCGCCCAGCTTCGCCGCGCCGACCGGACCGCCCTTGTACACGGGCAGGTAGAAGGTCAGCGGGTTGACCAGGTGCGGGGCCACGTCCTTGGCCAGTACCCGGCGCTCGTGGTGGTTCTCGGCGACCAGCTTGACCGCGCCGGTCTGCAGGTAGCGCAGACCGCCGTGGACGAGCTTGGAGGAGGCGGAGGAGGTGGCGCCGGCGAAGTCGCCGGCGTCCACCATGGCGACCCGCAGACCCGACTGCGCGGCGTGCCAGGCCACCGAGGTGCCCAGGATGCCACCGCCGATGACGAGCAGGTCGTAGGTGGCCTTCGACAGCTGCTCACGGGTTTCGGCGCGGCTCGGGTTCGAACCGGCGGTCGGGTGCGTACCCAGGGCGGGAACGCTCTGCAGGGTGCTCATATCTCTTTCAGCTCCTCGTCGATTGACTCAGCTGGTGCGGTCAGCTGGCGTCTTCGTCGTCGACCCAGCCCATGGACCGCTCCACGGCCTTGAGCCAGCTCTTGTACTCGCGGTCCCGCTGCTCGGCGGGCATGCGCGGGGTCCACTCCGCCGCGCGGCGCCAGTTGGCGCGCAGGGCGTCGGTGTCGGGCCAGAAGCCGACGGCCAGGCCGGCGGCGTAGGCGGCGCCGAGGCAGGTGGTCTCCGCGACCATGGGACGGACCACGGGGGCGTCCACGAAGTCGGAGAGGGTCTGCATCAGCAGGTTGTTGGAGGTCATGCCGCCGTCGACCTTGAGGGCCGCGAGCTCGACGCCCGAGTCCTTGGTCATGGCGTCGGTGATCTCGCGGGTCTGCCAGGCGGTGGCCTCCAGGACGGCACGGGCGATGTGCGCCTTGGTGACGTACCGGGTCAGACCGGCGATCACACCGCGGGCGTCGGAGCGCCAGTACGGGGCGAAGAGGCCGGAGAAGGCCGGCACGAAGTACGCGCCGCCGTTGTCCTCGACCGAGAGGGCGAGGGTCTCGATCTCGGCCGCGGTCTTGATCATGCCCATCTGGTCGCGCATCCACTGGACGAGCGAGCCGGTGACGGCGATGGAGCCCTCCAGGGCGTAGACCGGCTTCTGGTCGCCGATCTGGTAGCCGACCGTGGTCAGCAGGCCGCTGTAGGAGTTGATGACCTTGTCGCCGGTGTTCATCAGCATGAACGTGCCGGTGCCGTACGTGGACTTGGCCTCGCCCTCGGCGAAACAGGTCTGGCCGAACAGGGCGGCCTGCTGGTCACCGAGCGCCGAGGCGACCGGGACGCCGGCGAGGACGCCCTCCTTGACGTGGCCGTAGACCTCGGCGGAGGACTTGATCTCCGGGAGGACGTTGAGCGGGACGCCCATGGACTCGGCGATCTTGTCGTCCCAGGCCAGGGTGTGCAGGTTCATCAGCATGGTGCGCGAGGCGTTGGTGACGTCGGTGACGTGCGTACCGCCCTCGGCGCCGCCCGTGAGGTTCCAGATGACCCACGAGTCCATGGTGCCGAAGAGGATGTCGCCGGCCTCGGCGCGCTCGCGCAGGCCCTCGACGTTGTCGAGCAGCCAGCGGACCTTCGGACCCGCGAAGTAGCTCGCCAGCGGGAGGCCGGTCTCGCGGCGGAAGCGGTCCTGGCCGACGTTGCGGCCGAGCTCCTTGCAGAGGGAGTCGGTGCGGGTGTCCTGCCAGACCAGCGCGTTGTGCACCGGCTCGCCGGTGTGCCTGTCCCACAGGACGGTGGTCTCGCGCTGGTTGGTGATGCCGACCGCCTTGACGTCGGCGGCGGTGATCTCGGCCTTGGCGATGGCTCCGGCGACGACCTCCTGGACGTTGGTCCAGATCTCGGTGGCGTCGTGCTCGACCCAGCCCGGCTTCGGGAAGATCTGCTCGTGCTCCTTCTGGTCGACGGCGACGATGCGGCCGTCGCGGTCGAAGACGATGCAGCGGGAGGAGGTGGTGCCCTGGTCGATCGCGGCGATGAAGGGGCCGGTGCTGCTGGTCATGGTGGCTGCTCCTGGCGGATCTGAGGAGTTGGCGGAATCAGGAGGGCGGTGCGGATCTTGCGATCTTGCCGATGCTGATCAGGCGAACGCGATGTTGTACAGACCACCGGCGAGGGCGGCACCGACGAGCGGGCCGACGACCGGGATCCAGGAGTACCCCCAGTCCGAACCGCCCTTGTTGGGCAGCGGGAGCAGGGCGTGGACGATGCGCGGACCGAGGTCGCGCACCGGGTTGATGGCGTAGCCGGTCGGACCGCCCAGCGAGAGGCCGATGCCGACGACCACGAACGAGGTGATCAGGACGCCGATGACACCGAGCCCCTTGCCGTCGTCCTGGAGGCCCTGGGTCAGGATGGCCAGCACCAGGACGGCGGTACCGATGATCTCGGTCGCGAGGTTCTGCACGACATTACGGATCTCGGGGCCCGTGGAGAAGATGCCGAGCACCGGACCGGCCGTGTCGTGCGGGTGCGGGTCCTCGGGGCCGAGCTTCGCGTCGCGGATGTGCTCCGGGTCGGACAGGTGCACGAGGAACTGGCCGTAGTACGTGATCCACATCAGGACCGCGCCGATCATGGCGCCGAGGAGCTGGCCGGCGAGGTAGACCGGTACGTCGCCCCACTCGCCGGTCTTGACGGCGATGCCGACGGTGACCGCCGGGTTGAGGTGCGCGCCGGAGAGCGGTGCGGAGACGTAGGCGGCGATCAGGACGGCGAAACCCCAGCCGAAGGTGATCGCGAGCCAGCCCGCGTTGCGGGCCTTGGAGCTCTTGAGCGTGACGGCGGCGCAGACGCCACCACCGAGCAGAGTGAGCAGGGCGGTACCTATGGTCTCGCCGATGAAGATGTCGGAGCTGGACACCCGCGACTCCTTTGTCTTACGTCCAGGGGTGGGCGGACACCGGGTCCCTCCGGTGGTCCACGCACTCGGTGAGTGCTGCACCGGTCCTTGGCCTCGCCATAGCCTAACGCGTATTGCCGGTAGGTGTTCGACAATGCCGACCGATGAACGGCAGTTTTCCGCCTGGGTGAAGAACGCGTCAAGGGCTGGCCAGGTCAAAGAACCGGATCGTTACCACTAGGTGCGATCAGCCAAAATCAGCCATTGGGTGATCGGTAAAAGACAAAATCCACCCAAACGGCCCACAGGGGGGCCGCTGGGTGGATCAGGTGGATCAGGTCAAGCTCAGAACCGGCCCGCCCCGAGGTCGCGCGAAACCGACCGCGCGCAGTCCCGTACGGAGGCCACGAGCGCCGCCCGCGGCTCCCCGGAGTCCCCGCAGACCCGCTCCACGGCCCCCGCCACCGCGACGGCGCCGACGGGCATCCGCCGCCGGTCGTGGATCGGCGCCGCCACCGAGGCGATGCCCTCCCAGGTCTCCTCGACGTCCGCGGCCCAGCCCCGCGCCCGCGTCAGGTCCAGGACCTCCTCGAAACCCGCGGCGTCCGTGACCGTACGGGGGGTGAAGGCCTCCCGCTCCGCCTCCACGGCCTCCGTGTGCGCCACGGGGTCGTAGGCCGACAGGACCTTGCCCAGCGCCGTGGAGTGCAGCGGCTGCATCGCCCCCACCTCCAGCACTTGACGGCTGTCGTCCGGCCGGAACACGTGGTGCATGATCAGCACCCCGCTCTTGTGCAGCACCCCCACGTACACGCTCTCGCCGCTCGCCCGCGCCAGGTCGTCCGTCCAGACCAGCGCGCGGGCGCGCAGCTCGTGCACGTCCAGATAGCTGTTGCCCAGGCGCAGCAGCTCCGCGCCCAGCTGATAGCGGCCCGAGGCCGCGTCCTGCTCCACGAAGCCCTCGGCCTGCAGCGTGCGCAGGATCCCGTGCGCCGTGCCCTTGGCCAGGCCCAGGGAGGACGCCACGTCCGAGAGACCCAGCCGGCGTTCCCCGCCCGCCAGGAGTCGCAGCATCGCAGCGGCTCGTTCGAGCGACTGGATGTTCCGTGCCATCGCGCAGCCTCCTGCTGACGTAGTTCGACAATGCTGAACACTATCGGTCGATGCCGACCTTGTGCAGGGACGGGTGATTTCCGGCGCGCCGCGTGCCGCACCGTCCCCCGTCCGGGCCCCGCGCACAGAATGCAGTCCGCCACGTGGGACGACCGCACCGGGTCCGGTGCGGCGCGGTTACCCTGACCGCGTGCGCCCTTGACACCGAAGGGGCGCAAAGCCGACAGCCGTCGCATCCCAGGGAGCTCAACCATGGCCTCGTTGCCGAACCCGCCCGCAGACACCCAGACCCGGGCCGATGCCCTCCGGGAGGCGCTCGCGACCCGCGTGGTCGTCGCCGACGGAGCCATGGGAACGATGCTCCAGGCGCAGGACCCCACGATGGAGGACTTCCAGCAGCTCGAAGGCTGCAACGAGGTCCTGAACGTGACCCGCCCCGACATCGTGCGCTCCGTCCACGAGGCCTACTACTCGGTGGGCGTGGACTGCGTCGAGACCAACACCTTCGGCGCGAACTTCGCGGCGCTGGCCGAGTACGACATCGCCGAGCGGAACTTCGAGCTCTCCGAGGCCGGCGCCCGGATCGCCCGCGAGGTCGCGGACGAGTTCACCGCCACGACCGGACAGCAGCGCTGGGTGCTCGGCTCCATCGGCCCCGGCACCAAGCTCCCCACCCTCGGCCACATCACCTACGCGCAGATCCGCGACGCCTACCAGATCAACGCCGAAGGCCTGATCTCCGGCGGTGCGGACGCCCTCCTGGTGGAGACCACCCAGGACCTGCTCCAGACCAAGTCCTCCGTCATCGGCGCCCGCCGCGCGATGGAGGCCCTCGGCGTCTCCGTGCCGCTGATCTGCTCCGTGACCGTCGAGACCACCGGCACCATGCTGCTCGGCTCCGAGATCGGCGCCGCGCTCACCGCGCTGGAGCCGCTCGGCATCGACATGATCGGCCTGAACTGCGCGACCGGCCCCGCGGAGATGAGCGAGCACCTGCGCTACCTCGCCCGCAACGCGCGCATCCCGCTCTCCTGCATGCCCAACGCCGGCCTGCCCGTCCTCGGCAAGAACGGCGCGCACTACCCGCTGTCCGCCCCCGAGCTCGCCGACGCCCAGGAGACCTTCGTCCGCGAGTACGGGCTCTCGCTGGTGGGCGGCTGCTGCGGTACGACGCCGGAGCACCTGCGCCAGGTGGTGGAGCGGGTCCGCGGTACGGCCATCACGGCGCGCACGCCTCAACCGGAGCCCGGCGCTGCCTCCCTCTATCAGACGGTGCCGTTCCGGCAGGACACCGCGTACATGGCGATCGGTGAGCGGACGAACGCGAACGGGTCGAAGAAGTTCCGTGAGGCGATGCTGGAGGCCCGCTGGGACGAC
>NZ_JBGWAB010000029.1:0-66828 GCF_041862025.1 Streptomyces sp. AB3(2024) | reverse complement strand
CAGCCGCTCCGGCTCGTGGTCGCGCTGGGCTTCGCCTCCGCTGCGGGCAGGTGCCGCCCCTCGTTCCTCGGGGCGACCCCTACCCTCCGCTGCGGCTCAGCTCAGCCGCTCCGGCTCGTGGTCGCGCTGGGCTTCGCCTCCGCTGCGGGCAGGTGCCGCCCCTCGTTCCTCGGGGCGACCCCTACCCTCCGCTGCGGCTCAGCTCAGCCGCTCGATCACCATGGCCATGCCCTGGCCGCCGCCCACGCACATGGTCTCCAGACCGAACTGCTTGTCGTGGAACTGCAGGCTGTTGATCAGCGTGCCGGTGATGCGGGCACCGGTCATCCCGAACGGGTGACCGACGGCGATGGCGCCGCCGTTGACGTTCAGCTTCTCCAGGGGGATCTCCAGGTCCCGGTAGCTGGGGATGACCTGGGCGGCGAAGGCCTCGTTGATCTCGAACAGGTCGATGTCGCCGACGGTCAGCCCGGCCCGCTTCAGGGCCTGCTTGGACGCCTCGACCGGGCCGAGGCCCATGATCTCCGGGGAGAGGCCGGTGACACCGGTGGACACGATCCGCGCCAGCGGGGTCAGGCCCAGCTCCCGCGCCTTGGTGTCGCTCATGATGACCAGCGCCGCGGCGCCGTCGTTCAGCGGGCAGCAGTTGGCGGCCGTGATCAGGCCGTCGGGGCGGAAGACGGGCTTCAGGCCCGAGACGCCCTCCATGGTCACGCCGGCGCGCGGGCCGTCGTCGGTCGAGACGACCGTGCCGTCCGGCGTGGTGACCGGGGTGATCTCGCGCGCCCAGAAGCCGTTCTTGATGGCCTCCTCGGCCAGGTTCTGGGAGCGGACGCCGAACTCGTCCATGTCCTGACGGGTCACGCCCTTGAGGCGGGCCAGGTTCTCGGCGGTCTGCCCCATCGCGATGTACGCGTCCGGGATCAGGCCGTCCTCGCGCGGGTCGTGCCAGGAGGAGCCCTCGCTCTGCGCGACGGCGGCCGTACGGGCCTCGGCGTCGGCGAACAGCGGGTTGTGGGTGCCCGGCAGGCCGTCCGAGGAGCCCTTGGCGAAGCGGGAGACCATCTCGACGCCCGCCGAGATGAAGACGTCGCCCTCGCCCGCCTTGATGGCGTGCAGCGCCATGCGGGAGGTCTGGAGCGAGGAGGAGCAGTAACGGGTGATCGTGGTGCCCGGCAGGAAGTCCATGCCCATCTGCACGGCCACGATGCGGCCCAGGTTGTGGCCCTGCTCGCCGCCGGGGAGACCGCAGCCGAGCATCAGGTCGTCGATCTCGCGCGGGTCCAGCTCGGGGACCTTGGCGAGGGCGGCCTGGATGATCGTCGCGGTCAGGTCGTCCGGCCGCACGTCCTTGAGGGACCCCTTGCCGGCGCGCCCGATGGGAGAGCGGGCGGTGGAAACGATGACGGCTTCGGGCATCGGGACTCCAAGGGGGTGCGTCGTTGCGGGACCGCAAGCGAAGTTACCGCTCCGTACGGTCGAGGTCACCGGCCCGGACGTGTGACCCCTCCCTCTTTTTGGGGGCGCCTTCGCCCCGGGCCGGCTGCGGGTGGAGGGGCGGGGCGGGGTTCCCGAACCGGTGGCGGCCGGGCCCGGGCTAGGCGTTGCCCGGGAGGGAGGCCGGGTCCGGGAGTTCCTCGGCCGGGACGCGACGGCGGCGGCGGTGTTTGAGCAGGGCCCACGGGCCCCGGGCCGCGGTGACCTCCGTGCCCGCCTCGCCGGCCGCCGCCGACGCCGCCTCGGCCACCGGCAGCATGTCCTCGTCCCGGGAGACGTCCAGCCGGTCCGACCCCGGCCACAGGCCCAGCGCCGCGCACAGCGTCGGCAGTATCGCCATCGCGGCGGTCGCGTACCCCTCCGCCGAGGGGTGGTACGAGTCCGGGCCGAACATCTCGCGCGGGTTCGCCGCGAACTCCGGCCCCAGCAGGTCCCCCATCGAGATCGTGCGGGCGCCCAGCGCCACCACGCCGATGGTCTGCGCGGCGGCCAGCTGGCGCGAGACCCGCCGGGCCATCCACCGCAGCGGCTGGTACACCGGCTCGATCGTGCCCAGGTCCGGGCAGGTGCCGACCACGACCTCGGAGCCCGCGAGCCGCAGCCTGCGCACCGCCCCGGTCAGGAACCGGACCGACTGCGTCAGCGGCATCCGCCGCGTCACGTCGTTCGCCCCGATCATGATCACGCACACGTCCGGCGGCGGGGCGTCCCCGTCCAGCAGCAGTCCCACCTGGCGGTCCAGGTCGTCGGACTTGGCCCCGGACAGCGCGACGTTGCGGAGCTCCACCGGCCGCTCCGCCACCGCCGCCAGCCCGGACGCCAGCAGCGCCCCCGGAGTCTGGCGGGCCCGGCGCACGCCCAGCCCGGCCGCCGTCGAGTCGCCCAGCATGCCCATCCGCAGCGGACCGGGGCTCAGCTCGGGCCCGGAGAACTCGCTCCCGTACAGCCCGTCGGTGCGCGGCGGATCCGGCAGCCCGGTGCCCACCGTCCGCTTCGCGAACTGCACCTCGGCCAGTACGAGCCCCACCGCGGCGACCCCCACCAGTCCGAGTCCGCCCCCGCCGTACGCTGCCCCCGCCGCGATCCGGCGGGCCGTTCTCGCCCTGGACACCCTTCAGCCCCTCGCTTCCTGTCCTGCCTCGTTGACCTTCCTGCCCCGTACGGCCGGTCGGCCAATCCCTTTCCGCATACTCTGGCCAAACCTCCCGGAGAACCCGTGGAGTCCCCTCCCTGGAGAACATGGTGCAATTCCACGACTCGATGATCAGCCTCGTCGGCAACACCCCGCTGGTGAAGCTCAACCGTGTGACCGAAGGCCTGCAGGCCACCGTCCTTGCGAAGGTCGAGTACTTCAATCCCGGTGGATCCGTGAAGGACCGGATCGCCGTCCGGATGATCGAGGCCGCCGAGCAGAGCGGTGCCCTCAAGCCCGGTGGCACCATCGTGGAGCCGACCAGCGGCAACACCGGCGTCGGACTCGCCATCGTGGCCCAGCAGAAGGGCTACAAGTGCATCTTCGTCTGCCCTGACAAGGTGTCCATGGACAAGATCAACGTGATGCGCGCGTACGGCGCGGAGGTCGTGGTCTGCCCGACCGCCGTCGACCCCGAGCACCCGGACTCGTACTACAACGTGTCCGACCGCCTCGCGCGTGAGCCCGGCGCCTGGAAGCCCGACCAGTACAGCAACCCGAACAACCCCCGTTCGCACTACGAGACCACCGGCCCCGAGCTGTGGGACCAGACGGACGGGAAGATCACCCACTTCGTCGCGGGCGTCGGCACCGGCGGCACCATCTCCGGCACCGGCAACTACCTGAAGGAGGTGTCCGGCGGCAAGGTCAAGGTCATCGGCGCCGACCCCGAGGGTTCCGTCTACTCCGGCGGCTCCGGCCGTCCGTACCTCGTCGAGGGCGTCGGAGAGGACTTCTGGCCGACCGCCTACGACCAGAACGTCACCGACGAGATCATCGCGGTGTCCGACAAGGACTCCTTCCAGATGACCCGCCGGCTGGCGAAGGAGGAGGGCCTCCTCGTCGGCGGCTCCTGCGGCATGGCCGTCGTCGCCGCGCTGCGCGCCGCCGAGGGCCTCGGCCCCGACGACGTCGTCGTCGTCCTGCTGCCCGACAGCGGCCGCGGCTACCTCAGCAAGATCTTCAGCGACGAGTGGATGGCCGGTCACGGCTTCCTGGAGGAAGCGGGCCCGGCGGCGCGCATCGGCGACGTCCTCGCCGACAAGGAGGGCGGCATCCCCTCCCTCGTGCACATGCACCCGGAGGAGACCGTCGGCCAGGCCATCGAGGTCCTGCGCGAGTACGGCGTCTCGCAGATGCCGATCGTCAAGCCCGGCGCCGGCCACCCCGACGTGATGGCCGCCGAGGTCATCGGCTCGGTCGTCGAGAAGGAACTCCTCGCCGCGCTGTTCGCGCAGCAGGCCTCCCTCGGGGACCCGCTGGAGAAGCACATGAGCGCGCCGCTGCCGCAGGTCGGCTCCGGCGAGCCCGTGTCCGAGCTGATGGCGGTGCTCGGCGAGGCCGACGCGGCGATCGTGCTCGTCGAGGGCAAGCCCACCGGCGTCGTCAGCCGCCAGGACCTCCTGGCGTTCCTCGCCAAGGGCGCGAAGTAGCCATCTGTCGCACGAACGGTACGGGCCCGACACGTGACGGCAGCACCGGCTTAACACGGCACCGGCACAGTGGTGGTCGTCGGCAGGGAAACCCGGACATCCGGGAACCCAGCCGGCACCACGAACGGCGTCGGCGCACCTCCGGAGCGGCTCCCGGACCGCGCGGACGCCAAGGACGCGGACGGCCCTGACCCGGCCCGTGTCCCTCGCGGGGACCGCCGTCGTCCCGCCCCCCGGGCAACCGGGGGTGCGGCGGTCCCCGCTCCATTTTTTTGGGCTCGGTTCGCCTCCGGAGGCTTTGGTCCGGGGTTCCCGGGGTTTCATCCGGCCTCGCCAGGGGGCCCGGTCAGGCCAGGGGGTCCGCGGGGGTCCGGCGGAGACCGCCGGCCTGGGCGAGGTTGACCCCGCAGATGCCGGCCCAGGCCACCAGCAGCCCGCCGATGCCCGCCTGGGCCGCACCGATCGCGGAGAGCGGGATCGCGAGGACCAGGCTCACGAGGGCGAAGCCGAACCGTTCCCCGAAGGCGGCCACCGCCGAGTCCGCGGCCCCGGGACCGCCGCGCGCCGTCCGCAGCCGCTCCTCGGCGAGGCGGCGCCGCACCTGGGTGTCGACCTTCTCGACGAAGGAGTCCACCAGGGCGGCCTCGTATTCCGGTCCCAGCTCCCGCCGGGCGTCGAGGGTCGCGGCGAGCTCCTTCTTGAGCTCCTGGGCCTGTGGAGAGTGGGCTGAAGCGGTCATGCGCCCACCGTAGGAACCGGCGGAGCCCCCGGCACTGGGGGTAGCCCCCGTATCCCGGATCGCGGGCGCGGCTTGCCGTCCTGCATAACCCGATGCAGAGTGCACCGTGACTGAATATCTCACCGGGGACGGGACGGAGGGGACGGCAATGAGCGACAGCCCGGCCGCACGGCTGCAGAAGCTGTTCGAGGGGCACCGGCTGACGCCGACCCAGCGGCGGATCGCGCACTGCATGGTGCGCGGCGCCGCGGAGGTGCCCTTCCTGTCGAGCGTGGAGCTCGCCGAGCTGGCCGGGGTGAGCCAGCCGTCGGTGACCCGCTTCGCGGTGGCGCTGGGCTTCGACGGGTACCCGGCGCTGCGCCGCCACCTGCGCGAGGTGGCGCCCGCCGGCAGGCCGGAGCCCGTGCGGGAGGACTCGTACAACGAGTACCAGCAGGCCGTCCAGGGCGAGATCGAGAACCTGCGGCGGCTCTCGGCGATGCTCGCCGATCCGGCGCCGGTGGAGGAGGCGGGCCGGCTGCTGGCCGGCTCGGCGCCGCTGCCGGTGCTGGGGCTGCGCGCGGCGTCCTCGCAGGCGCGCGGGTTCGCGTACTTCGCGGCGAAGGTGCACCCCGACGTACGGCTCCTCGACGAGGGCGGCTCCATGCTCGCCGACCGGATCGACGCGGCGGCGGCCGCCGGTGCCTCGGCGCTGCTGTGCTTCGCGCTGCCCCGCCATCCCCGTGAGGTGGTGGAGGCGCTGGAGCACGCGCGGGCGTCCGGTCTGACGACGGTGACGGTCGCCGACTCGGCGTTCGCGCCCGTCGCCCGCCACTCGGACCTGCTGATCCCTGCGCCGGTCGGCACCGGGCTGGCCTTCGACACGGCGTGCGCGCCGATGCTGCTGGGCCGGGTGCTGCTGGAGGCCATGGCGGACGCGCTGCCGGACGCGCAGGCGCGGCTGGAGTCCTTCGACGCGCGGGCCGTGGCGCGCGGGCTGTTCGTGGAGTGAGCCCGGCCCGGGGGCCGGTCAGCTCGCGGCGGCCAGGGACGTGGTGCGGCGCAGCCAGGTGAGGGAGGCGTCGGCGAGTTCGGGCCAGCCGTGGTCGACGACCAGGGAGTGGCCCCGGTCGTCGAAGCGCCGGTACTCGGTGATCGCGGCGGAGTGCCGGTACCGCTTGAGCGTGGAGCGGGTCAGGATGTCGGGGACGGTGTGGTCGAGCTTGCCGGAGAGCAGCAGCAGCGGCCCCCGGGTCCGGTTGGCGGTGTCGACCCGGGCCGGCGAGTGCGGGGTGAAGTTGCCGAGGGCCAGCTGGAACAGCGGCCGGGCGGGGCTGGGGATCGTCCACTTCTCGTACAGCTCGTCCGCCTCGTGTTCCGGGACGGCGTTGGCGAAGGCGTAGCGGAACTGCTCGGGGCTGAGGGACACGGCCCGCCGGGTGTTGGCGGGGTTGCCCAGGAACGCGAACGTGGACCTGGCCTGGGCGGGGCCGATGGCCTTGACGCCCCGGATCTGGCCGGGGCAGATCGCCACGGCAGCCGCTCCCAGGCCCTCGCCGAGCAGGTGCTGGGCGATGAAACCGCCGACGGAGTGCCCCACGAGGACGGGCGGGACGTCGAGCGAGCGGATGACCCGGGCGTGGGCGTCGGCGATCTCCGTGAGGCCGACGCCGGCCTGGTCGTCCCCGCGCAGGCGGGCCTCGGCGACCGTCGGCGGGACGCCGGGCCACTCGGGCAGGACCGGTTCGTAACCCGCGTCGCGGAAGACGTCGGCCCAGCCTTCCCAGCTGGTGGAGTGGAGCCACAGGCCGTGGATGAAGACCACGGGGGTGGGTCGGGCGGCCATGGTGGCCTCCTCGGGGGCGGCGGCCCCGGCGGCCCGGGGCCGCGGGGAGCGCGAGGGCGGGCCGTCCGGCACCGGCGTTGCGCGTCGGCGTCCGGCACCGGCGTCCGGCACCGGCGTCCGGCACCGGCGTCCGGCACCGGGGTGCGGCGTCGGCGTACGCGGGTGCGCGCGGGCCGCGGAGTCCGCCCCGATCTCGTGCGGACTCCCCCATTCCACCCCATCGGGGCCGCCGCCGCCCGTTCGCGGCACCGTGCGCCCCGGGCCGGCGGCCCGGTGACGGCTCAGAGCAGCGCGTCGCGGAAGGCGCCCCCCGCCTCCGTGACGAGGTCCGCCAGGGGCTGCGCCGGGCGGGCCGGGGCGAAGCGGATCCCCTCGCCGGGGGCGGCCGTGAAACCGTGGACGGAGGGGCGGGGGAGGCTGTTGTAGCCGTAGTGGGCGGTGAAGAAGTACGCGCCGGTGTCCGGGACGGCGATCACGTCGCCCGGCCGCAGCCTGGGCAGCTCCCGGGCTGTGGCGAGCAGGTCCCCCGCGAAACAGGCCGGGCCCGCGATGTCCTGCGCCACCGGCGGGCCGGTGCGCGGCTCGCCCTTGGCGTCGTAGGCGAGGATCCGCAGCGGCCAGGACGCGGGGGCGTACACCGTGCGGGTCGCCAGCTGCACCCCGGCGTGGGTCACCGCGATGGGCCGCCCCCCGGTCTCCTTCGTGTACTCGACCCGGGCCAGGATCAGGCCCTGCTTGGCCAGCAGCGACCGGCCGAACTCGGTGACCAGCCCGTACGAGCCGTCGAAGAGCGCGGGGACGGCCGCGCGCAGGGCCTCGACGTACGCGGCGAACGTGGGGGCGTGCTCGTCGGAGGCGAAGTTGACCGGCAGGCCGCCGCCGATGTCGAGGGTGTCGATCCGGCGCCGCCCGGCCGCCGCGTTGACCTCCTCGGCCAGTGCGTGGACCGCGCGGACGCCCTGCGCGATCAGGGCCAGTGGCACCCCCTGCGAGCCCGAGTGGGTGTGCAGGCGGGTCAGCCAGGGCCGGTCGAGGAAGGCGCGCACGAGCCGCTCCCGGGCGCCCGGGTCGCGCAGCGCGAAGCCGAACTTCGAGGTGGCGGTGGCCGTGGACAGGGCGTCGATGGTGCCGGCGCCGGTCTGCGGGTTGATCCGCAGCCCGATCGGGGACCGGGTGGGCGGGCCGGCCGCCATCAGCGCGTCGAGGCGTCGCAGTTCCTGGGCGTTGTCGGTGTTGACGGCGATGCCCAGGGCCAGCGCCTCGCGCAGCTCGGCCTCCGTCTTGGCGGGGGAGTCCAGCACCGTCCGCTCCGCCGGGACCCCGGCCGCCCGGGCCAGCGCGAGCTCGCCGGGGCTGGCCACCTCGCAGCCGACGCCGGCGTCCGCGAGCAGCCGCAGGACCGGGACCAGGGGGGCGGCCTTCACCGCGAAAGTGTGCAGGACGGGTGTCCCGGGCGCCGCCGCGGCGTCGAATGCGGCGGTCAGGGACGCGGCGCGGGCGCGGATCCCGGCCACGTCGAGGAGGCAGGTCACGGGCTCGCGGTCCAGCAGTCCCTGCCCGACCGCGGCCCGTACGGCCAGGTCACGCAGGGTGGCGGGGTCCGGGAGGGGCGTCCGTGCGGGCGTCTGGGAGGCCATGTCCGCCATCCCATCATCCGGGCGACCCCGCCGCAGCTGTTGACTGGATCTATTCATCCAGAGAGGATGTGAATAGATTGACCAACATCGGAGGAGGCACCGCCATGTCAGGACCCCGCCCCGTACGGGCCGCGCGAGGCACCGAGCTCAGCACCCTGGGATGGCAGCAGGAGGCCGCCCTGCGCATGCTGCAGAACAACCTCGACCCCGAGGTCGCGGAGCACCCCGACAAGCTCGTCGTCTACGGCGGCACCGGCAAGGCCGCGCGCGACTGGCGCTCGTACGACGCGATGGTGCGCACCCTGCAGACCCTCAAGCAGGACGAGACCATGCTGGTCCAGTCCGGCCGCCCGGTCGGCGTGATGCAGACCCACGAGTGGGCGCCGCGCGTCCTGCTCGCCAACTCCAACCTGGTCGGCGACTGGGCCAACTGGGAGGAGTTCCGCCGCCTGGAGCACCTGGGCCTGACCATGTACGGCCAGATGACCGCCGGGTCCTGGATCTACATCGGCACGCAGGGCATCCTCCAGGGCACCTACGAGACCTTCGCGGCCGTCGCGGCCAAGAAGTTCGGCGGGACCCTCGCCGGCACCATCACCCTCACCGCCGGCCTCGGCGGCATGGGCGGCGCCCAGCCGCTGGCCGTGACGATGAACGACGGCGTCGCCATCTGCATCGACGTCGACCCGCGCGCCATCGAACGCCGCATCGAGCACCGCTACCTGGACGTCAAGGCCGACAGCCTCGCGCACGCCCTCCAGCTGGCCGTCGAGGCCCGCGACGCCCGCAAGCCGCTCTCCATCGGCCTCCTCGGCAACGCCGCCGAGCTGCTGCCGCAGATGCTGGCCGAGGGCGCCCCGATCGACATCGTGACGGACCAGACCTCCGCCCACGACCCGCTCGCCTACCTCCCCGTCGGCGTCGACTTCGACGACATGGCCGCCTACGCCGCCAAGGACCCGGCGGGCTTCACCACCCGCGCCCGCGAGTCCATGGCCCGCCACGTCGAGGCCATGGTCGGCTTCATGGACGCCGGCTCCGAGGTCTTCGACTACGGCAACTCCATCCGCGGCGAGGCCCAGCTGGCCGGCTACGACCGCGCGTTCGCCTTCCCCGGCTTCGTCCCCGCCTACATCCGGCCGCTGTTCTGCGAGGGCAAGGGCCCCTTCCGCTGGGCGGCGCTGTCCGGCGAGGCCTCGGACATCCACAAGACCGACAAGGCGATGCTGGAGCTCTTCCCGGAGAACGAGTCCCTGCACCGCTGGATCAAGATGGCCGGCGAGCGCGTCCACTTCCAGGGCCTGCCCGCGCGCATCTGCTGGCTCGGCTACGGCGAGCGCGACAAGGCCGGCGAGCGCTTCAACGAGATGGTGGCCGACGGCACCCTCGCAGCCCCGCTGGCCATCGGCCGCGACCACCTCGACTGCGGCTCGGTCGCCTCCCCGTACCGCGAGACCGAGGCCATGCTCGACGGCTCCGACGCGATCGCCGACTGGCCGCTGCTCAACGCCATGGTCAACGTCGCCTCCGGCGCCTCCTGGGTCTCCATCCACCACGGCGGCGGCGTCGGCATGGGCCGCTCCATCCACGCCGGCCAGGTCACCGTCGCCGACGGCACCAAGCTCGCGGGCGAGAAGATCCGCCGCGTCCTGACCAACGACCCCGGCATGGGCGTCATCCGCCACGTCGATGCCGGCTACGACATCGCCGAGTCGGTCGCCGACGAGCGGGGCGTGCGCGTCCCGATGCGCGAGGGCGACGCGTGATCCCCACCCCCGAGGCATCCGCCCCCCGCGCCGCCGCCGCACCCGCGGCGGGGGCCGGGGGCGGCGCCGGCTCCTTCCACACCCTGTGGAACGAGCTCGCGCCCATCGGCCGCCACGCGGACAGCGGCGGGTACCGCCGCTACGCCTGGACCGGCGCCGACGCCGACTGCCGTGCCTGGTTCCGGGCGCAGGCCGAGTCCCGCGGCCTCACCTACGAGGTGGACCGCAACGGCAACCAGTGGGCCTGGCTCGGCGACCCCCTCGCGGGCGACGCCGTCGTCACCGGCTCCCACCTGGACTCCGTCCCGGACGGCGGCGCCTTCGACGGCCCCCTCGGGGTGGTGTCCTCCTTCGCGGCCCTGGACGAACTCCGCTCCCGCGGCGCCTCCTTCTCCCGGCCGCTGGCCATCACCAACTTCGGTGACGAGGAAGGCGCCCGCTTCGGCCTGGCCTGCGTCGGCTCCCGGCTCGCCGCCGGACAGCTGACCAAGGAGAAGGCGTACGAGCTCCGCGACGGCGACGGCGTCAGCCTGCCCGACGCCATGGAGCGGGCCGGTTACGACCCCGAGGCCATCGGGGCCGACCCCGAACGCCTCGCCCGCATCGGCGCCTTCGTCGAACTGCACGTCGAACAGGGCCGCGCCCTCGACCTGTCCGGGGACCGCGTCGGCATCGCCTCCGCGATCTGGCCGCACGGCCGCTGGCGGTTCGACTTCCACGGCGAGGCCAACCACGCGGGCACCACCCGCCTCGTGGACCGCCGCGACCCGATGCTGACGTACGCGCAGACCGTGCTCGCCGCCCGCCGCGAGGCGGCCCTCGCCGGGGCCGTCGCCACCTTCGGGAAGATCTCCGTCGAACCCAACGGGGTCAACGCCATCCCCTCCCTCGTACGCGGCTGGCTCGACTCCCGGGCAGCCGACCAGGCCACCCTCGACACGGTCGTCACCGCCGTCGAGAAGGCCGCCCGCGAGCACGCCGACCGGGACGGCATCGACCTCGCCGTCGTCCGGGAGTCCTTCACCCCGGTCGTCGAGTTCGAGCACGCCCTGCGCGACGAGCTGAACCGGATCCTCGGCGGGAGCGTCCCCGTCCTCGGCACCGGGGCGGGACACGACGCCGGAATCCTCTCCGCCGCCGTCCCGACCGCGATGCTGTTCGTGCGCAACCCCACCGGGGTCTCCCACTCCCCGCGGGAGTTCGCCGCCGAGGACGACTGCGTGGCCGGCGTCCTCGCCCTCGCCGACGTACTGGAAGGCCTGGCATGCCGCTGAAGACGTACTGGCTGGAGCACGCCTGGCTCGGCACCCACGTCGAGCCGGGCGTGGCCCTCGACGTGGGCGCCGACGGCCGCATCGCCGGGCTGCGCACCGGGGTGGACGCCCCGCCCCCCGGGGCGGAGGTGCTGCGCGGGCTCACCGTCCCCGGCCTGGCCAACGCGCACTCCCACGCCTTCCACCGGGCGCTGCGCTCCGTCGTCCAGGTCGGCTCGGGCACCTTCTGGACCTGGCGCGAGGTCATGTACGGCGTCGCCCAGAACCTCACCCCCGAGAACTACTTCGCCCTCGCCCGCGCCGTGTACGCGGAGATGGCGCTGGCCGGCATCACCGACGTCGGCGAGTTCCACTACGTCCACCACGCCCCCGGCGGCACCCCGTACGCCGACCCCAACGCGATGGGCGAGGCGCTGATCGAGGCGGCCGCGGCGGCCGGCATCCGCATCACCCTCCTCGACACCGCGTACCTCTCCGCCGGCTTCGGCGAGGCACCCGACCCGCACCAGCTGCGCTTCTCCGACGGCACCGCCGAGGCCTGGGCCGAGCGGGTCTCGGCCCTCAAGCCCCGCGAGCACGCGCTGATCGGCGCGGCGATCCACTCCGTACGCGCCGTCCCGGCCGACCAGCTGGCCACCGTCGCGGCCTGGGCGCAGGAGCGGCAGGCCCCGCTGCACGTCCACCTGTCCGAGCAGACGGCGGAGAACGACGCCTGCCTGGCCGCCCACGGCCGCACCCCGACGCAGCTCCTCGCCGACCACGGAGTCCTGGGCCCGCGCACCACCGGCGTCCACAACACGCACCTGACGGACGAGGACATCGCCCTGCTCGGCGGCACCACCACCGGCACCTGCATGTGCCCGACCACCGAACGCGACCTCGCCGACGGCATCGGCCCGGCCGGCCGGCTCCAGCGCGCGGGCAGCCCGCTGTCCCTGGGCAGCGACAGCCACGCGGTGATCGACCTGCTGGAGGAGGCGCGGGCGATGGAGCTGAACGAGCGCCTGCGCAGCCGGACCCGGGGGCACTGGACGGCCAACGCCCTCCTGACGGCCGCGACCGCCGACGGCCACGCGTCCCTGGGCCGCCCGGACGCGGGACGCCTGGAGACCGGGGCCCTCGCGGACTTCACGACCATCGCCCTGGACACCGTCCGCACCGCCGGGCCGCCTCCCCGCCTCGGCGCCGAGACGGCCGTCTTCGCCGCCTCGGCCGCCGACGTCCGCCATACGGTGGTGGGCGGCCGGCACGTGGTCCGCGACGGGGTCCATACCCTGGTCGGGGACGTGGCCGGCGCCCTGGGCGAAGCCATCGCCGCCGTCCGCGGCTGACGCCTGGAACTCCCCCACCCCGCCCCTTCCCGAAACCGGGGCAGCGGCCCCGGACCCCGCTTCCGGGGCTCCGCCCCCGGGCCCCCGCGCCTCAAACGCCGGCGGGGCTGGATTTCGCGCAGCGAAATTCCAGCCCGCGCGGCGTTTGAGCGCACCGGGCGCGGAGCGCCCGGTATCGGGTCCGGGGCGGAGCCCCGGTTCCGGGAAGGGGCGGGGTGGGGGAAACGAACCTCCCGAGAGGAACCCATGACCACCACCCTCATCACCAACATCGGCAGCCTCGTCACCAACGATCCCGCCCTCGGTGACGGATCACCCCTCGGCCTGATCGAGAACGCCGCCGTCGTCATCGACGGCGAGGCCGTCGCCTGGGTCGGCCACGCCGACAAGGCCCCCGCCGCCGACGCCGCGTTCGACGCGACCGGCCGCGCCGTCATCCCCGGCTTCGTCGACTCGCACTCCCACCTCGTCTTCGCCGGCGACCGCACCGCCGAGTTCAACGCCCGCATGTCCGGCCGCGGCTACTCCGCCGGAGGCATCCGCACCACCGTCGCCGCCACCCGCGCCGCCAGCGACGAGGCGCTGGAGGCCAACCTGCTGCGCCACCTCGACGAGGCCCGCCGCCAGGGCACCACCACCTTCGAGACCAAGTCCGGCTACGGCCTCACCGTCGCCGACGAGGCCCGCGCCCTGCGCATCGCCGCCGCGCACACCGAGGAGGTCACCTACCTCGGTGCGCACATCGTCTCCCCCGACTACGCCGACGACCCGGCGGGCTACGTCGACCTCGTCACCGGCGAGATGCTGGCCGCCTGCGCCCCGTACGCCCGCTGGGTGGACGTCTTCTGCGAGAAGGGCGCCTTCGACGGCGACCAGGCCCGCGCCATCCTCACCGCCGGCGCCGCCGCCGGGCTGATCCCGCGCGTCCACGCCAACCAGCTCTCCCACGGCCCCGGCGTGCAGCTCGCCGTGGAGCTGGAAGCCGCCTCCGCCGACCACTGCACCCACCTCACCGACGCCGACGTGGACGCCCTCGCCCAGGCGGCCGCAACCACCGTCGCGACCCTCCTGCCCGGCGCCGAGTTCTCCACCCGCGCCCAGTGGCCCGACGCCCGCCGGCTCATCGGCGCGGGCGCCACCGTCGCCCTGTCCACGGACTGCAACCCCGGCTCCTCCTACACCAGTTCCATGCCGTTCTGCATCGCGCTCGCCGTCCGCGACATGGGCATGACCCCCGACGAGGCCCTGTGGTCGGCCACCGCCGGCGGCGCCGCCGCGCTGCGCCGCACCGACATCGGCCGGATCCGCCCCGGGGCCCGCGCCGACCTCGCGCTCCTCGACGCGCCCAGCCACGTCCACCTCGCCTACCGGCCGGGCGTCCCGCTCGTCTCCGCCGTCTGGCAGCGGGGGGTACGCGCAGCCTGACGCCCCGCCCGACGCCCCGCCCGACGTCCCGCGCGCCCCGGGAACGGCCGGAAACGGCACGTCAGGGGAGCCGTTGAACCGGGCCGTCCTTTGTCTTCCCTCCGCAGGGTCCCGGGCGTACCTTGAGCCACCAATCTGATGTGTCGTCAGTAACTTGTGGCCCGAGGGGAAGACGAAGGTGTCCGACCGGAAACGTTCCACCGCGCTCGCGCTGGCCGCCGCGCTGGCCGGATCGGCGGTGCTGCTCGCCGCCCCCGCGGCCCACGCCGATGTCGTCGACGTCCAGTACGACTGCAAGACCCCCATCGGGGACAAGTCCGCGGTGTCGCCCATCGACATCAAGGCCGTCAAGGAGGGCGACGGCTACAAGCTGACGATGTCCTTCCAGAAGGGCGTCTCCTCCAGCCCCATCGAACTGGGCAAGGGCGCCATGACCCCCAGCGCCGTCATCCAGACCGACGGCGCCGAGAAGGCCACCGTCCAGGTCTCCGGCCCGCCCAACTCCGAGGCCGTGCCCGCCAACACCCCCATCAAGATCAGCGACCTCTCGGGCACCTACACCCCCAAGCAGAGCGGCAAGGTCACCTTCACCGCCGGGGTCCTCACCATCAAGGCCGTGGGCACCACCACCACCTGCACCCCCGGGAACAGCCCCAAGCCCTCCCTGGAACTCCAGGTCACGGGCGCGGGCGGTGCCCAGGACCCCGCCCCGCCCACCGGCGACACCCTCCCGCAGACCGGACCCGCCGACTCCGCCCTCGCCCTCGGCACCCTCGGCGCCACCGTGCTCCTCACCGGCGCCGCCGGAACGCTCTGGCTGACCCGGCGCGGCCGCCGGGCCGGCGAGACCCGGCCCTGAACGGAGCGGCCCCGGCCATGCGCGTGCTCCACACCCTCACCCGGCTCGGCGTCGCGCTGCTCGCCGCCGCCGCCCTCCACGGCGCCCCGGCCGCGGCCGCCGACGAACCCGGCTGGACCGCCGAACCGGCCACCGGGCGGCCCGGCCCCCCGCGCCCGTACTTCTACCTCGCGGGCGCGGCCGGCGCCGTCCTGGAGGACCACCTCACCCTCGCCAACGCCGGCGACCGCGAACGGACGCTCACCCTGCGCGGCGCCGACGCCTACAACACCCCCGACGGCGCCCTCGCGGTCCGCCCGGCCGGACAGGGCGCACCGGCGGCGGCCGGCGTCGGCGCCGGGGCCGGCTCCTGGATCAGCTTCGGCGCGGCCACCACCGTGAAGGTCCCGCCGCGCACCCGCGCGGTGGTCCCCTTCACCGTCACCGTGCCGCCCGCCGCCGCGCCCGGGGACCACCCCGCCGCCGTCGTCGCCACCGAGGCCGGCCACGAGTCGGCGGTACGGGTCCACCTGCGCGTCGGCGGCCCGGCACTGGCCGCCCTGACCGTCGAGGACGTCGCCGTGCACGGCTCCGGGGCCTCCGCCGTCATCCGGTACGCGCTGGTCAACCGCGGCAACGTGGCCCTCGCCCCGGAGCTCGCGGTCCGCGCCGAGGGCCGCTTCGGCGAGGTCCCCGGCCGGGGCGCCCACGCAGTGCCCGTCGAGCTGCTGCCCGGCCGGCGGGTCGAGCTGAGCGAGCCCTGGCCCGGCGCTCCCGCCCTCGACCGGGTCGCCCTCACCCTCACGGTCACCGCCCCCGGCGCCGCACCGGCCACCGCCCGCGCGTCGGTGTGGCTCCTGCCCGGGGGGACCGCCGCGCGGCTCGGCGCCGGGCTGCTCGCCCTCGGCACGCTCGCTACGGCCGCGCTGCTCCTCGTACGGACCCGGCGCACCGGCCGGGCACGTCCCCCCGAGCCGCCCGCGACCGCGGCGGCGCCCGCACCGGAACCCGAGCTGACGGGAGCGTCCAGGTGAGCCCCAGCCCCCGCCGCACCCCCCGCCGCACCCCCGGCCCCCTCCCCACCGCCGGCGGCACCCGCGGTCCCGTGCCCCGCGCCGCCCGCCGCCGCGCCCGCATCGCGTCCCTCCTGGCCGCGCTCGCCGGCCTCGCCGCCCTCGCGCTGCTCCCGGCCGCGGCCCCGGCCGCCGCCGACACCGGCAAGCCCGCCGTGGCGCTCTCCCTCCAGGAGGCCGCCAAGGGCACCGAGATCGCCGTCGACGGGACCGGCTGGCGGGCCAGGACCATGGTGATGCTGCTGGTCTGCGGCCAGAACATGATCGGCGGCACCAACAGCTGCGCCAACGCCGACGGGGTGGCCGTCGCGGTCGGCGACGACGGCCATTTCGCGGCCCGGCTGCCGGTCGTGGCCCCGCCCAAGCCGTGCCCCTGCGTGGTGAACGTGACCTCCGTCAACGGGGACCAGTCCACCGTCGCCGTACCGCTGAAGATCACCGACCATCCGGTGGCCGACCTGCCCGCGGAATCCGGCACCGCCCGCCTCGCGGTGCTCACCGGGGTCCGCCTCACCGGCGACGACGGGGTGCTGACCTGGTTCGGCGCGCCGCCCGGCAGGAAGTTCCGGGTCACCGTCGGCAACCTCGGCTCGGCCCCCGTCAAGGACCCGGTCTTCCAGCTCGGCACCGCCCACGGGGTGTTCGCCCCGACGTGGGAGGAGGCCCGCTGGAAGGGCACCATCGCGCCCGGCGGCAAGGCCGAGGTCGCACTGGACGTGGAGCTCCCGGCCGGCGCCCACGGCGATTACGCCGTCTCCCTCAAGTACGGCGACACGGTTCTGGCCACCCAGCCCTGGGGCGTCGACCGCCCGTACGGGGTGCTGCTGTTCTGGGCCCTGCTCCTGCTGGTGATCCCGACGGCCCTCTTCCGGCTCGGCATGGCCCTCGTGGACAAGGTCCGCCCGCGCACCGCCGCCCCCGGCGCGGGCCGCCGGCACGCGGCCTCCGCGGTGACGGCCCGGCTGCCGAGGATCCCCGGCGTACGGGAACGGGCTCCGGCGGGGCCGCCCCCGGCCGGCCCCGCCCCGGTCCTGCCCTGGTTCACCCCGGAGCCGCAGCCGCAGCCGCAGCCGGAGCCGCAGCCGGAGCCGGAGCCCGGCGCGGGACGCCCGCGCGCCCCACAGACATCCGCACCGTCCGATCACAGTCCGACGACGAAGGGACACTCGTGAAGACCCAACGGAGGGTGAGCGCGGCCGTGGTTGCGCTGCTGCTCAGCGGCGCGGGTATCGCCATGGCGGCTTCGCCCGCCCAGGCCGCCGACGCCACGTTCAAGGTCAGGTGCGTGCCGCCGGCCGGAGGCGGTGATCCGGTGGAGGGCGAGACCACCGCCAGGATCACGGCGCCGGCCACGGCGAAGGTCGGGGACGAGGTCGACGTGTCCTGGGAGACCGTCAAGCCCGCCTCGAACAACACCGACCTGATGGTGATCCCGAAGGACGCGGTCCAGCCCACCGGCTGGATCGCGCTCGGCGGGGGCATGGGCGAGCTGAAGGTGGTGGGGGAGAAGAAGAACCCCGAGATCCCCAAGAAGGCGCCTATGGTCATGTCCGTCATGAAGGGCAAGGTGAAGCTGACCAAGGCGGGGAAGATCAGCCTGACCCCCGGCAGGTACGAGGTCGCGATCACCTTCTCCTTCGGCACCTTCGTCACGAAGTGTGCGCCGACGGGTGAGGTGAGCGGCGGGGCCACCATCGACGTGGCGGCCGGCAGCGGCACCGGCGGCACCACGACGGGCGGCACCACGACGGGCGGCGCGACGACCGGCGGCACCACGACCGGCGGTTCCACGACCGGCGGTTCCACCACGACGGGCGGCTCGACCACCACCGGCGGTTCCACCACGACCGGGGGCTCCACCACCGGAGGCAGCGGCGGCCAGACCGACTTCCCGGGCAAGGCCGTCGAGGTCGCCTACGACTGCGGCGCGGTGGTTCCGGGCGGCATCAAGACCCCGGTCACGATCAGCGCCAAGAAGAACGGCGGCGGCTACGACCTGACGGTCAAGACCGCCAAGGGGGCCATGGCGGCCCCCATGGCCCTGCCCGCCGGAGCCCTGAAGCCCTCGATGGACATCAAGCTGGGCGGCGCCGACAGCGGCTCCGTCAAGGTCACCGGCCCGGCCAACGCCGAGCCGATCCCGGACAAGGCCCCGGTCAGCCTGAGCGACATGACCGGCACCTACAAGCCGGGCAAGACGGGCAAGACCACCCTCAGCCCCGACCAGCTGACGATCGACGTCACGATGGCCCCCGGTTCCACCCCGATCAACGTGCCCTGCAAGGCCACCACCAGCGCGGTCTCCCTGGAGCTGGACACCACCGCCCAGCAGGGCGGCGCCACCGGCGCCACGACGGCCGGCACCTCCGGGACCTCCGGCACCGGCGGCGCCGCGGGCGGCCTCGCCGAGACCGGCGCCGAGAACACCGGCGGGGTCAAGGCCCTCGCCCTCGTCGCCGGCACGGTGATCCTGCTCGGAGCCGCGGTCTTCACCCTCACCCCCTGGCGCCGCCTGCGCGGCACCCGCTAGCCCCACCCCGTCCGCACACGCGGAACGGCCCGGCACACCGAAGGGTGTGCCGGGCCGTTGCGTCGTACGGGGCGGGGGTGCGTCAGTGCACGTCGCCCATGAGGACCTGGACCTTCTTGCGGTACGTGTAGACCGCGAAGCCGGCCAGGACCGCGGCGAGCGCCTGGAAGGCGATCACCCAGGTGCCGTTGAGGTCCACGCCACCGATGGACAGGAGGCTGGTGATGCAGTCACCGGCGGTGACCGCGAGGAACCAGACGCCCATCATCTGGGAGGCGTACTTCTGCGGGGCCATCTTGGTGGTGACGGAGAGGCCGACCGGGGAGACGCACAGCTCACCGATGGTCTGGATCATGTATATCGAGACCAGCCACATCGGGGAGACCTTGGTGCCGTCGCCCGCCATGCCCATCGGAACGATGAAGACGAAGAACGAGGCGCCGATCAGGACCAGGCCCATCGCGAACTTCACGATGGTGTTCGGCTCCTGGTTCTTGCGGGACAGCCAGACCCACAGCCAGGCGAAGACCGGGGCCAGGGCCATCACGAACAGCGGGTTCAGCGACTGGTACCAGGTGGCCGAGAAGCCGAGGCCGAGGACGGTGTCGGCGGTCTTGTCGTCCGCGAACAGGGACAGCGTGGAGCCACCCTGGTCGTAGATCATCCAGAAGACGGCGGCGGCGATGAAGAACCAGATGTACGCGGTCATCTTCGACTGCTCGGCGCCCGACAGGTCCTTGTCGCGCTTGATGCGCGTCAGGACGGCGATCGGGATGAACAGGCCGGCCAGGGTCAGCGGGACCAGGGCCCAGTTCAGGGTGTAGGCGCCGAGGGCGACCACGGCACCGTAGAAGACGGCGATGCCCACGACCGCGATCGCGACCTTGGTGAGGACGGCCGTGCGCTCCTGCGGGGACAGCGGGTTCGGGACCACGCTGCTCTTCGGGCTCAGGTGCTTGGTGCCGAGCAGGAACTGGGTCAGACCCAGGCCCATGCCGACGGCGGCGAGGGCGAAGCCCAGGTGCCAGTTGTGCTCCTTGCCGACCGTGCCGACGACGAGCGGGGCCACGAAGGCGCCGAGGTTGATGCCGACGTAGAACAGCGTGAAGCCGCCGTCACGACGCGGGTCCTCGGGACCGTCGTAGAGGTGGCCGACCATCGTGGAGATGTTGGCCTTGAGCAGGCCGGAGCCCACCGCGACGAGGATCAGACCGACGAAGAACATGGCCTGGCCGGGGAGGGCCAGCGACAGGTGACCACCCATGATCACGAAGCCGGCGATGGCGACCGTCTTGCGGGCACCCCAGACGCGGTCTCCGAACCAGCCGCCGGGCATGGCCATGAGGTAGACCATCGAGACGTACACGGAGTAGATGGCCGTGGTCGTGGCCGCGGTCATCGCCAGGCCGCCGCCCTGGCTGCCCGTGGCGGCGTCGGCACCGCCCGAGACCAGGTAGTACACGAGGAGGGCCCTCATGCCGTAGTAGGAGAACCGCTCCCACATCTCGGTCATGAAGAGAGTGGCCAGGCCACGGGGGTGTCCGAAGAAGGTCTTCTCGGCGGCCGGGGTCGCCGAGTCCTTCGTCAGGCTGGAAGCCATGGTCGATCCTTGCTTGCTCGGGACGCTTGGCTTCGTGAGCTGTTCAGCGCCCGGTGGGGGGTGGCCGGCACCGGCAGACGGGTGTCCCACCCCACGCCCTGGGGTCTCGGCTCCGGTCGGGAGACGAAGGAACAGCAGTCACCGGGATCCACGCCCTGTGCGCTGCATCGCGCGCAGGGCCCGGCCCACAGGTCATTCACTGTCATCTGGGCCGGATGAAACCGACCAGAGCAGAATTTGAGGTCCTTGGCTCGCTTTTCGGCACAAAGATCCCCTGGGTAGTGCATCAGGCGTCTCGCCACCATACGACAGGACACTGCGGCATATGGAAGGACTTGAGAGATGGATCACAGGCTTCCAGGGAACCGTTTCGTCATATTCGAAGGCCGTTAGTAGTTCATAAGCCCAGTTCGAGAGGGGTGTGCGGGCAAGCACCTCCTCGCAGCCGCCGCGGACTACCATCACCCACATGACGCGTGTACTGCTCGCCGAGGACGACGCATCCATCTCGGAACCCCTGGCCCGCGCCCTGCGCCGGGAGGGCTACGAGGTCGAGGTACGGGAGGACGGCCCCACCGCCCTTGAGGCCGGACTGCAGGGCGGCGTCGACCTCGTCGTCCTGGACCTCGGACTGCCCGGCATGGACGGCCTGGAGGTGGCCCGGCGACTGCGCGCCGAGGGCCACGGCTTCCCCATCCTCGTCCTCACCGCCCGGGCCGACGAGGTGGACACGGTGGTCGGCCTCGACGCCGGCGCCGATGACTACGTGACCAAGCCCTTCCGGCTCGCCGAGCTGCTGGCCCGCGTCCGGGCCCTGCTGCGGCGCGGCGCCAACGAGGCCGCCCAGGCCCCCGCCACCCACGGCGTGCGCATCGACGTGGAGTCCCACCGCGCCTGGATGGGGGAGGAGGAGCTCCAGCTCACGGCCAAGGAGTTCGACCTGCTGCGCGTCCTGGTCCGCGACGCCGGCCGGGTCGTCACCCGCGACCAGCTGATGCGCGAGGTCTGGGACACCACCTGGTGGTCCTCCACCAAGACCCTCGACATGCACATCTCCTGGCTCCGCAAGAAGCTGGGCGACGACGCCGCGAACCCCCGCTACATCGCCACCGTCCGGGGCGTCGGCTTCCGCTTCGAGAAGAGCTGAGTCCTCTCCCTAGGGCATCCTCTAAGCCATGCGCCGCCGCCTGATCAACTCCACGCTCGCCGTGGTGCTCGTCGTGATCGCCGTGTTCGGGGTCTCCCTCGTCATCGTGGAGACCCGGACCATCACCAGCAGCGCCCAGGACCGCATCGGATCCGAGGCGCTGCGCCTGCTGGGCACCGTCGAGGCGGACGCGCTGGAGCACAAGCCGGTCGACCCCACCGCGCTCGCCGAGCAGCTGGACCTGGGCACCTACGCCCGCATCTCCATCCCCGGCCGGCCCGTCGTCGAGGTCGGCGACCGGATCCCCGACAGCGTCATCCGGGGCACCGCCCGCGGGGAGCAGGGCGAGGTGGTGACCGTCGAGGAGTCCCGCGCCACCGTCACCAAGGAGGTCGGGCGGACCCTGGCGGTGGTCGGGGCGGTGGCACTGCTCGCGGTCGTCGCGGCCGTGCTGCTCGCCGTACGCCAGGCCAACCGGCTCGCCTCCCCGCTCACCGACCTCGCCGAGACGGCCGAGCGGCTCGGATCGGGCGACCCGCGGCCCCGGCACAAGCGCTACGGCGTCCCCGAGCTGGACCGGGTCGCCGACGTGCTCGACTCCAGCGCGGAGCGGATCGGCCGGATGCTCACGGCCGAACGCCGGCTCGCGGCCGACGCCTCCCACCAGCTGCGGACCCCGCTGACGGCCCTGTCGATGCGGCTGGAGGAGATCACGGTCACCGACGACCTGGAGACCGTACGGGAGGAGGCCACCATCGCCCTCACCCAGGTGGAGCGGCTCACGGACGTGGTGGAGCGGCTGCTGACGAACTCGCGGGACCCGCGCACCGGCTCGGCGGTCCCCTTCGACCTGGACGAGGTCGTCAAGCAGCAGGTGGAGGAGTGGCGGCCGGCCTACCGCAGCGCCGGGCGGGCCATCGTGCGCTCCGGGAAGACGGGGATGCGGGCCGTGGGCACCCCCGGGGCGGTCTCCCAGGTCCTGGCGACCCTCGTGGAGAACGCACTGATGCACGGGGGCGGCACCGTCGCGCTGCGCACCCGGGTGACCGGCAACCAGGCCGTACTGGAGGTCACGGACGAGGGACCCGGCGTCCCCCCGGACCTCGGCAACCGGATCTTCGAGCGGGCGATCAGCGGCCGCAACTCCACCGGGATCGGCCTCGCGGTCGCCCGGGACCTCGCGGAGGCGGACGGCGGCCGGCTGGAGCTGCTCCAGAGCCAGCCGCCGGTGTTCGCGCTGTTCCTCAGCCGTACCGCGCCGCAGCGGACCCAGCCGGAACAACCGACCGTCCGCTGACCTGCCGGTCCGGCGGCGGGCGTCGCACCGCGACAGGCGCCGCCTTCGAGGGAGCGGCTACTTCACGGCCGGCGCGGCCGGCTCCGGGGTGAGAGCCGCGGCCGGCGCCTCGTGGCCGTCCCGCTGCTCGACGACCAGCGAGGGCGCCACGGGCGCGGGCAGGGCCTGGAAGACCCAGGTCCGGTAGGACCAGAAGCGGAACACGGTGGCGATCGCCATGCCCAGGAACTTGAAGACGTTGTTCTGCAGCGAGCTGTCCCAGCCGAAGCCGTACGTCGCCGCGTAGAGCACGCCGCTCTCGATGACCATGCCGATCAGGCTGAACAGCACGAAGAGGATCATCTCGCGACGACGGCCCCCGAGGTCGCGGTCGCGGTACGTGAAGTAGCGGAAGCCGATGTAGTTGGTGACGATGGCCACCACGATGGCTATGACGTTCGCGCGCACCGTCTGGAGGTCGGTCGTGCTCCGGAGCAGGTTGAACACACCGAAGTTGACCAGGACGCCCAGCCCGCCCACCGCGCCGAACTTGACGGCCTCCCGGGCGAGACCGCGGAAGCGCTCGGACAGCGGTGCTGCTTTCGGCGTACTCATGTGATCCTTCAGTCCCTGTCCGTCGTCGTCGCCCCACGCTGGAGCGTCACTCGATTTCGTCAACCCCGACATGTTAAGTGTCGCCCCCGGCCCCCGTACGCGCCTTGGCGCCCCTGCGACGCACGGCACACCGCCCGTAAACGCGGGTATGCGCCAGGCCACGTCCGGATGGCGGAATACCGCCGGATACCCTGGAGTGGTGACGTTCCCGGTAGTCGGCATGGTCGGCGGCGGACAGCTCGCCCGCATGACCCACGAGGCGGGTATCCCCCTCGGCATCAGATTCAAGCTCCTCAGTGACACCCCACAGGACTCGGCGGCCCAGGTCGTGAGCGACGTCGTCATCGGCGACTATCGCGATCTGGAGACACTGCGCGCCTTCGCGCGCGGCTGCGACGTGATCACCTTCGATCACGAGCACGTACCCACCGAACACCTCCGGGCCCTGGAAGCGGACGGCATTCCCGTCCGCCCGGGGCCCGACGCGTTGGTGCACGCCCAGGACAAGGGGGTGATGCGCGCCAAGCTCGACGAGATCGGCGCGCCCAGCCCCCGCCACCGGATCGTGCGCGATCCGGCGGACGCGGCGGCCTTCGCGCAAGAGGTGGGCGGCTTCCCGGTCATCCTCAAGACGGTGCGCGGCGGGTACGACGGCAAGGGCGTGTGGTTCGTCCGCACGCCCGAGGACGCGGAGGCCCCGTTCAAGGCGGGCGTCCCCGTCCTGGCGGAGGAGAAGGTGGACTTCGTCCGCGAGCTCGCGGCCAACATCGTCCGCTCCCCGCACGGCCAGGCCGTCGCGTACCCCGTCGTCGAGTCCATCCAGGTGGACGGCGTGTGCGACACGGTGATCGCCCCCGCCCCCAACCTCTCCGAGGCCCTCGCGGGCGAGGCCCAGGCCCTCGCCCTGCGCATCGCCAAGGAACTCGACGTGACCGGCCACCTGGCCGTGGAGCTGTTCGAGACCACCGACGGCCGCATCCTCGTCAACGAACTGGCCATGCGCCCGCACAACAGCGGCCACTGGACCCAGGACGGTGCGGTCACCTCCCAGTTCGCCAACCACGTCCGCGCGGTCCTGGACCTCCCCCTGGGCGACCCCCGCCCCCGGGCCCGCTGGACGGTCATGGCCAACGTGCTCGGCGGGGATTACCCCGACATGTACGCGGCGTACCTGCACTGCATGGCCCACGACCCCCAGCTGAAGATCCACATGTACGGCAAGGACGTGAAACACGGCCGCAAGGTCGGCCACGTCAACACCTACGGCGACGACCTGGACGATGTGCTGGAGCGCGCACGTCACGCAGCCGGCTACCTCAGAGGAACCATCACCGCATGAGCACCGCTACCGCAGGTCCCGTCATCGGCATCGTCATGGGTTCGGACTCCGACTGGCCGGTCATGGAGGCCGCCGCCCAGGCACTGGACGAGTTCGAGATCCCGTACGAGGTCGACGTCGTCTCCGCCCACCGGATGCCCCGCGAGATGGTGGCGTACGGCGAGCAGGCCGCCGGCCGCGGCCTGAAGGCGATCATCGCCGGCGCGGGCGGGGCCGCCCACCTGCCCGGCATGCTCGCCTCGGTCACCCCGCTGCCCGTCATCGGCGTACCGGTCCCGCTGAAGTACCTCGACGGCATGGACTCGCTCCTCTCGATCGTCCAGATGCCCGCCGGGGTCCCCGTCGCCACCGTCTCCGTCGCCGGCGCGCGCAACGCGGGCCTGCTGGCCGTACGGATGCTGGCCGCGCACGACCCGGAGCTGCTCGCCCGGATGCGCGAGTTCCAGCAGGAGCTGAACGACCAGGCCACCGAGAAGGGCAAGCGGCTGCGCACGAAGGTCGCCGGCGCGGACTCCTTCGGATTCGGCAAGTGAGCGCGGCGCAGCGCCTGGAGGAGGCGCGCGGCCTGCTCGCGGAGCACCCGGTCGTCGACGGGCACAACGACCTGCCCTGGGCGCTGCGCAACCAGGTCCGCTACGACCTGGACCGGCGCGACATCGGCGCCGACCAGTCCGCGTACCTGCACACCGACATCCCCCGGCTGCGCGCCGGCGGGGTCGGCGCGCAGTTCTGGTCCGTGTACGTACGCTCCGACTTCGCGGGTGACGAGGCGGTCAGCGCCACCCTGGAGCAGATCGACGCCGTCGGCCAGCTGATCGACCGTTACCCGGACACCCTGGTGCGGGCGCTGACGGCCGACGACATGGAGGCGGCCCGCGAACGGGGCAGGATCGCCTCCCTGATGGGCGCCGAGGGCGGCCACTCCATCAACAACTCGCTCGCCACCCTGCGCGCGCTGCACCGCCTCGGCGTGCGGTACATGACGCTCACCCACAACGACACCATCGACTGGGCGGACTCGGCGACCGACGAGCCCCGCCACGGCGGGCTCACGGACTTCGGCCGCGAGGTCGTCCGCGAGATGAACCGCGTCGGCATGCTCGTGGACCTCTCGCACGTGGCGGAGACCACCATGCGCGACGCGATCGCCGTCTCCTCGGCGCCGGTGATCTTCTCGCACTCCTCGGCGCGGGCCGTCTGCGACCACCCGCGCAACGTCCCCGACGACGTGCTGGAGCTGCTGCCCGTCAACGGCGGTGTGGCGATGGCCACCTTCGTGCCGAAGTTCATCCTGCCCGCGGCCGTGGAGTGGACCGCGGCGGCCGACGAGAACCTGCGCGCCCACGGCTTCCACCACCTCGACACCTCACCCGGGGCGATGGAACTGCACCGGGCCTTCGAAGCGGGCCGGCCGCGCCCGGTGGCCACCGCGGCCACCGTCGCCGACCACCTGGACCATATGCGCGAGGTGGCCGGCGTCGACCACATCGGCATCGGCGGGGACTACGACGGCACCGCCTTCACCCCGTCCGGACTGGACGACGTGGCGGGCTACCCCAACCTGATCGCGGAGCTGCTCACGCGCGGCTGGTCGCGGGCCGACCTGGCCAAGCTGACCTGGTCGAACGCGGTACGGGCGCTGCGCGACGCCGAGGCCGTGGCCCGCGGCCTGTCGGCGTCCCGGGGGCCGTCGAACGCCCACCTCTGACGCTCCACCGGGGGCGGGCCGCGGGGTTCCACCCCGTGACCCGCCCCTTTCCACACCCTCCTCCACCCGAACGCCACATCCGCCGGGCGTCCCGGCCGCCCCACATGTCACGGTGGCACCACCATCTCCTCCCCTCCCCGCTGCCGCCGAGACCGGAGCGAACGCCATGGCCGACCTGCAGGACGACCCGCACGCCGCCCCCAGCCTCCCGGTGGGCCCCGGCTCCGCCGGGGTCGAGGACGTGTCCGCCCCCGCGGCGGTGGCCGGTGCCCTGGAGCGGGCCGGCGCGCTGCTCGCCGTACATCCCGTGGCGGACGGGTGCAACAGCCTCGTCCGGACCCTGCGCCACAGTCCGTACCACGACATCGGCACCCCCGACACCGGGATCGACACCGACATCCCGCGGCTGCGGGCCGGGGGAGTGGGCGCCCAGTTCTGGTCGCTGCTGGTGCCGCCGGACCGGACGGGCCGGGGCGGCGCGGCCGGGGGCGGGGCGCGCGAGGGCGGGCCGGCCGACCAGGTGGTCTCCGACACCCTCGAACTGATCGACGTGGCGCTCGCCCTGGTCCGCCGCTACCCCGACGGCCTGCTCCTGGGGCTGAGCGCCGACGACATGCTCGACGCCCGCAACCGCGGCCGGATCGCCTCGTTCCTCGGCCCGGTGTCCGGGCGTACGCTGACCGATTCCCTCGGCGCGCTACGGGCCTTCCACGCGCTGGGCGTACGGATCCTCGCGCCGGCGGGGGCGTCCTGGGCGCTGGAGGGGCTGACGGCCTTCGGCCACGAGGTGGTCAAGGAGGTGAACCGGCTCGCGATGCTGCTCGACCTCACGGGCTGCCCGCCGGTGGCGGCCTGTCAGCTCGCGGCGGCCTCGAAGGCCCCGGTGATCGTCTCGAACACGGGGGCGGCGGCGCTCACCGCGCATCCGGACAACGTCACCGACGAGGTGCTGCTGGCACTCAGGGCGGCCGGCGGTCTGGCGATGGTCACCTTCGACACCGCGCGGACGGGGGACTCCCTGCACGCGGTGGCGGACCACTTCGACCACTTGCGGGCGGTCGCCGGCGCGGAATGCGTGGGACTGGGAGCCGCCTTCGGCGCGGAGGGGGCGACACCCCGTCCGGCGGGGCTCACCGATCCCTCGGGCTACCCCAGACTCCTCGCGGAACTACTGGAGCGGGGCTGGCCGGAGTCCGACCTGGCCCTGCTGACCTGGGGCAACGCCCAGAGGGTACTGCGCGACGCGGAGTTCACGGCCCGCGCCGCACAGCACCGCAGAAGTCCTTAGGCGGACTCGGCGGCCAGGCTGCTCTTGGGCAGCACCGTCGCCTTCCACAGGCGCAGGCCGGACCACACCGTGGCGTACAGCAGCAGGCCGTTGCGCGTGCACAGCAGGATCGTGCCGAGCGTGGAGTTGGTCAGGATGTCCGAGCCGTACCAGACCGGGAAGATCAGCGTGGTGAGCGCGGTGGCGACCACGAGCAGCCAGGCGATCGGCCGCTGGGTGGTGTGCCGGGACGTCAGGCAGACGGCCGCGAGGCCGAGCAGCCAGATCATGTACTGCGGGCTGATGACGCGGCTGGTGACCGTGAACACCATGATCGCGCAGAGTGCGGCGTCGAACGGGGTCGCCGTCGACCACCGGTTCGCCTTCACGCGCCACAGCAGGAGCAGCAGGAAGCCGATCACCGTCAGCGCGAGGGAGGCCCGCGCGATGCTGGAGACGTACGGGCCGACGTACTCGAAGGCGCCGTACTGGAAGTTGATCTTCCCGGGCCACAGGTGGACGAGCCGGGCCGCCATCAGCGCGCTGCCGCCGAGGGACTCGACCTGGACCCCGCGGGAACCCTGGTTGCCCAGGAAGCCGAGGGTGTCGCGGAACAGTGCGGCGAAGACGGCGAGCAGCGCCACGCAGGAGAGCGCGGCGGCGATGAAGGCCTCGCGCGTCGACTTGCCGCGCGGGGTGCCGAGCAGGGTGAGCAGCGGCCACACCTTGACCATGGCGCCGATGCCGGCGATGACCCCGCCGAGCTTCGGGCGGTAGCGCAGGCAGAGCAGCGAGGCCACGGCGAGCAGGGTGACCTGGACGTCGTAGCGGGCGAACGGGGTGGCCATCAGCATCGGCAGCGTGACGAGCCACAGGACGGCGCCGGCCATGCTGCCGTCGTCGCGGCGGGCGGCGCGCATCAGGCCGACGAGGACCACCGCGTCGCAGAGCACCGTCAGGGCGACGAAGGCCTGGAAGTAGGTCAGGAACGGCAGGAGATCGGGCGACAGGAAGATCGCCGCGGCTGCCGGGGGGTACTGCCACATGATGTCGTTGTGCGGCATCGTCCACGTGACGAGGACGTTGTACCAGTTGTGATAGGTCGCGGTGATCTCTACCCGTACGACGTTCGAGCTGAAGAAGTCGTTGACGAGCATCCAGAGCATCGCGGCCCGACTGGCCAGCCAGAAGCCCGCGATGCCCAGAAGGGCTTTGCGTCCTCGCATGGCTGCTTCGAAGGATCCCCGCCGGTCACGCGTGGCGGGCGCCGCCGTCGCAGATGCGGTGGGGTTGGTCGGGGGGCTGCTGGTCGTGGTCATCGGCCCGAAGTCTACCCAGTCATTTATTCCACTTACTTGGGTGCGAGCGGGCGAAACGGGGTAGGGGGATACGCCCAGGTCAGCCTCCGTATCCCCCAAATCCCTTACGCGTGCGGCCGTCCCATGGCCCGGTACGTCCAGCCGGCGGCCCGCCACCGCTCCGCGTCCAGCGCGTTCCGCCCGTCCCTTTCCGCACGCGCCGCTCGCGCGCCTCGGCCCCGGGGGGCCTCGGCGGCTTCGTGGCGCTGCGCCGGACTCCGTCCGTCGGGGCGGGGTTACGCGTGCGGCCGTCCCATGGCCCGGTACGTCCAGCCGGCGGCCCGCCACCGCTCCGCGTCCAGCGCGTTCCGCCCGTCGAGGATCAGGCGGTCGGTGACGGCCTCGCCGAGGGCCGTGGGGTCCAGGTCGCGGAACTCGCGCCACTCGGTGAGGTGCAGGACGACCTCGGCGCCGCGGGCGGCCTCCAGCGCGGAGTCGGCGTAGCCGAGGGTGGGGAAGACGCGGCGGGCGTTGTCCATGCCCTTCGGGTCGTAGACGGTGACCTGCCCGCCCTGGAGGTGGATCTGCCCGGCGACGTTGAGCGCGGGCGAGTCGCGGACGTCGTCCGAGTCGGGCTTGAAGGTGGCGCCGAGGACGGCGACCCGCTTGCCGAGGAAGGAACCGCCGACCGCGTCGCGTGCCAGCTCCACCATGTGGCCGCGGCGGCGCATGTTGATGGAGTCGACCTCCCGCAGGAAGGTCAGGGCCTGGTCGGCGCCCAGTTCGCCGGCCCGGGCCATGAAGGCCCGGATGTCCTTGGGCAGGCAGCCGCCGCCGAAGCCGATGCCCGCGCGCAGGAACTTCGCGCCGATCCGCTCGTCGTGGCCGATGGCCTCCGCCAGCTTGACCACGTCACCGCCCGCGGCCTCGCAGACCTCGGCCATCGCGTTGATGAACGAGATCTTGGTGGCGAGGAAGGAGTTGGCCGCCGTCTTGACCAGCTCGGCGGTCGGGAAGTCGGTGACCACCAGCGGGGTCCCCTCCGCCATCGGCGTCCCGTACACCTCCCGCAGCACCTTCTCGCCGCGCTCTCCCCGTACGCCGATGACGATCCGGTCGGGGTGCAGGGTGTCCTGGACGGCGAAGCCCTCGCGCAGGAACTCCGGGTTCCAGGCCAGCTCCACGTCCGCGCCGGCCGGGGCCAGCTCCACGAGCTTCGCCGCGAGCCGCTCCGCCGAGCCCACCGGCACGGTGGACTTGCCGACGACCAGCACCGGCCGCGTCAGGTGCGGGGCCAGCGAGGCCATCGCGGAGTCGACGTAGGACATGTCGCAGGCGTACTCGCCGTGCTTCTGCGGGGTGTTCACGCAGACGAAGTGGACGTCGCCGAACTCCCCGACCTCTTCCCAGGACGTGGTGAACCGCAGCCGGCCCGTCGAGCCCGGCAGCCCGGCGACGTGCGAGGCGAGCAACTCCTCCAGCCCCGGCTCGTACATGGGGACCCGGCCGGCGGCCAGCATCTCGATCTTCTCCGGGACCACGTCCAGTCCGAGCACCTCGAAGCCCAGCTCGGCCATCGCGGCGGCGTGTGTCGCGCCGAGGTAGCCGGTGCCGATCACAGTGATCTTGAGGGGGGCCATGGGTGCTCCAGAGGTGCGGGGCCGTTTGCGGCCACCGAGCATAGTCGTGCCCCGTGTGGGGACGTTTCCGGCGGGATCCCTCTGTCACGCAGCTCACGTGCGCCGTACATATCGCCGACGGGACCCCGGACACTAAGATTTCGGTTACTTAACGGTAGTTAGCATCACGCATCACACATGGGGAGTGAGAGTCTTGGCGGGTTCTGCCGACTTCGACCTGTACCGCCCGGCCGAGGAGCACGACATGCTCCGCGAGTCCGTCCGCTCGCTCGCCGAGGCGAAGATCCTGCCGTTCGCCGCCGCGGTCGACGAGGAGTCCCGCTTCCCGCAGGAGGCCCTCGACGCCCTGGTCGCCAGCGACCTGCACGCCGTCCACGTCCCCGAGACCTACGGCGGCGCCGGGGCCGACGCCCTCGCCACCGTGATCGTGATCGAGGAGGTGGCCCGCGTCTGCGCCTCCTCCTCCCTGATCCCGGCCGTGAACAAGCTCGGCTCCCTCCCGGTGATCCTCTCCGGCTCGGAGGAGCTCAAGGCCAAGTACCTCGGCCCGCTGGCCAAGGGCGACGCGATGTTCTCCTACGCGCTCTCCGAGCCCGACGCGGGCTCCGACGCCGCAGGCATGAAGACCCGCGCCGTGCGCGACGGGGACTTCTGGGTCCTCAACGGCGTCAAGCGCTGGATCACCAACGCGGGCGTCTCCGAGTACTACACGGTCATGGCCGTCACCGACCCGGAGAAGCGCTCCAAGGGCATCAGCGCCTTCGTCGTCGAGAAGGGCGACGAGGGGGTCTCCTTCGGCGCCCCGGAGAAGAAGCTCGGCATCAAGGGCTCCCCGACGCGTGAGGTCTACCTCGACAACGTCCGCATCCCCGCCGACCGCATGATCGGCGCAGAGGGCACCGGCTTCGCCACGGCGATGAAGACCCTCGACCACACCCGCATCACCATCGCCGCCCAGGCCCTCGGCATCGCCCAGGGCGCGCTGGACTACGCCAAGGGCTACGTCCAGGAGCGCAAGCAGTTCGGCAAGCCGATCGGCGACTTCCAGGGCGTGCAGTTCATGCTCGCGGACATGGCCATGAAGATCGAGGCCGCCCGCCAGCTGACCTACTCGGCCGCCGCCAAGTCGGAGCGCGTCTCCGCCGGGGGCGACAAGGAAGACCTCACCTTCTTCGGCGCCGCGGCCAAGTGCTTCGCCTCCGACGTCGCGATGGAGGTCACCACGGATGCCGTCCAGCTCCTCGGCGGCTACGGCTACACCCGCGACTACCCGGTCGAGCGCATGATGCGCGACGCGAAGATTACGCAGATTTATGAAGGAACGAACCAGGTCCAGCGGATCGTCATGGCAAGGAACCTTCCGTAGCGGTCCCGCACGCGCACCAAGGCCCCCGGCGTCCCGTCGGGGGCCTTCTGCGTGAAGAAGGGGCAAGGGTTCGTAACGGGTTGCCGACAGGTTCGGAACAACCGGCCGTCAACCGGGGCGGGCGAAGCACCCTTGTGCACCGGATCCGTTACGGAGGGGTTCGCCGGCGCCCGCCGTGCCACGGGACCGGGCCGCGCCCGGTGCACCTCTCTGACCAGCGGTGATGGTCCACCAGGTGGGCGGGCGCGTGTGATGTGTCCTCATATATAGAGGACAGCCGCGCGCAGGGGTGTCCGATGTGCCGCAATCCGCCCGTCTCCGCGCGGCCGTCCGCCCGTAACCGGAACGTGGCCGTGGCGGCCCCCGCGGGGCCCGCCCACGGCCTTGGCATGTCCCCGGATGGGCTAAATTTGAACCTTCGTACGCCCGAACCGGTTGGGGAGAAAACAATGACGGAAGCGATCCTGCTGGTCGGCGGGCAGGGGACGCGACTGCGCCCCGTGACGGTGAACACTCCCAAGCCGATGGTTCCCGCGGCCGGCGTTCCCTTCCTCGCCCACCAGATAGCCAGGGCCGCAGCCGCCGGTGTCACCCACATCGTGATGGCGACCTGCTACCTCGCCGAGGTCTTCGAGCCCTACTTCGGCGACGGTTCCGACTTCGGCATCACCCTCGAATACGTCGTCGAGGACGAGCCGCTGGGCACCGGCGGTGCCATCCGCAACGCCGCGCAGCGGCTGACCGGCGGCCCGGACTCGCCGGTCCTCGTCTTCAACGGCGACATCCTGACCGGCCTGGACATCGCCGGCCTGGTCGAGTCCCACCAGGCGGCCGACGCCGACGTCTCCCTGCACCTGGTGCGGGTCGAGGACCCGCGCGCCTTCGGCCTGGTCCCCACCGATTCCGAGGGGCGGGTGCTGGCCTTCACCGAGAAGCCGCAGACCCCCGAAGAGATCATCACCGACCAGATCAACGCCGGCTGCTACGTCTTCCGCCGCAGCGTCATCGACTCCATCCCGGCCGGCCGACCGGTATCCGTCGAGCGCGAGACCTTCCCCGGTCTGCTGGACTCGGGCGCCAGGCTGCACGGCGTCACCGAGGACACCTACTGGCTGGACCTCGGCAAGCCCGAGTCCTTCGTGCAGGCCTCGGCCGACCTCGTGCGCGGCATCGTGAGCTCCCCGGCCGTTCCCGGCCCGCGCGGTGAGGCCCTGGTCCTCCCGGGTGCGGTGGTGGCGGACGGAGCCAAGCTGTCGGGCGGTACGGTGGTGGGTGCCGGCGCCCGGATCGAATCGGGTGCGGTCGTCCAGGGCTCGATCGTGCTGGACGGTGCGACCCTCGGCCCGGACACGGTGGTGAGCGCCAGCCTCATCGGCGCCGGCGCCTCGGTGGGTTCGCGCACGGTGGTGAACGGCGCGGTCGTCGGAGACGGTGCCGTCGTAGGGGCCGACAACGAACTTCGCGCAGGGGTGCGGGTGTGGTGCGAGGCTGAACTGCCCGACGCCGCCGTCCGCTTCTCCTCCGACCGGTGACCAACTTCAGTGAGGCACAACCTGTGATAGGCGAGCAGCAGACTCCCCGCGCGACCGACGTCGCAACCACGAAGCTCCCCGACACCTGGGCACACACCCCGCTCACCGTGGTCATGCCGACCTACAACGAGGCGGGCAACCTGCCGGGCATGGTGGAGCTGCTCATGGGTCTCGACCAGCCGGGCCTGCGCCTGCTGATCGTCGACGACTCCTCGCCCGACGGCACCGGCAAGATCGCCGACGAGCTGGCGGAGGGCTTCCTCACCGAGGACGGCAAGCCGCGCATGTCGGTCCTGCACCGCACCGCGAAGGACGGCCTCGGCCGCGCCTACGCCGCCGGCATGGCCAAGGCCGTCGAGGACGGCGCCGAGTTCGTGCTCCAGATGGACGCGGACGGCTCCCACCCGGCCGGCAAGATCGCCGAGATGCTGGGCGTCGCCCGCTCCACCGGCGCCGGTCTCGTCGTCGGCTCCCGCTACGTTCCGGGCGGCACCCTCTCCGACGCCTGGGGCGCGCACCGCAAGCTGCTCTCCCGCTGGGCCAACGCCTACGCGAGCACCATCCTGGGCACCCGCGTCCGCGACATCACGGGCGGCTTCAACCTGTGGAGCGCCGACGCGCTGAAGGCGATCGACCTCGCGTCGATCGGCAGCGCCGGCTACAGCTTCCAGGTGGAGATGAAGTTCAAGGCCCTGCGCCGCGGCTTCCCGGTGATGGAGGTCCCGATCCACTTCGAGGACCGCACCGTCGGCGAGTCCAAGATGAACCTGGCCGTCCAGCTGGAGTCCATCGCCATGCCGTGGAAGCTGCGCGCCCGCGCCGGCAAGTAGCGGCACACGCGGACGCGTGGGCACGCGCCCGCACGGACACGAAGGAAGGGGCACCCCCGAGAGGGGTGCCCCTTCCTTCGTACCCGGAGCCCGACGTCCGCGGGCCTTCTACGGAGTCTCGCGCGGGGACCCGGTCCGTCCGCCGCCCGGCCGGCTCTCCAGGAACCGCTTGAGCCGCCGGGCCGCCGGCCGCTCCACGAACCGCTGGATCAGCCACGAGGCCAGCAGCATCACGGCCGTCGCCGACAGCAGGAGCGTCCACGGCTCCACGTCCTGCCGCCACATCCGCAGCAGCGTCACGCCGATCTGCTGGTGCAGCAGGTAGAGCGGGTAGGACATCGCGCCCGCGACCGACAGCCAGCGCCAGTCGATCCGGTCCAGCCATCCCAGGGCCACGGCGGCCATGACCACGTAGCACAGGGTCACGACGAGCAGGCACATCTCCCAGGACAGCTGGTCGCCCTTGACGGTGTTCCAGTGGACGATGTCGTTCAGCCAGCGCTGCGTCAGCAGCCAGGAGAACGCGAGCAGCAGCCACGGCTCGCCCGCGCGCGGCCCCTCACGGCGGATCAGGTAGAAGCAGATGCCGGAGATGAACAGCGGCGAGTAGGTGGGGTTCGCGAGGACGTTCAGGATCGGCAGCCCGGAACCGGGGGCGAGCAGGGAGGCGACCGTCCAGATCCAGCAGAAGTTCAGGACCTTGCGGTACGTCAGGCCGGTCCAGGCGACCGCCGCGAAGATCAGGTAGAACCGCAGCTCGGACCAGAGGGTCCAGTACGACGGGTCCAGCTCGGTATTGCCCAGAGGGGTCTGGAACATCGTCAGGTTCGTCAGGACCTGGCTCAGCCCCGGCCCGGTGCCCCCGAAGGGCTTGCCGACCGCCAGCAGCACTCCCATGGTGGCCAGTACGCAGAACCAGTACGCGGGGCCGAGGCGGATCACCCGGCTGCGCAGGTAGGAGCCCAGCGGCCGGCCCCACGCCGACATGCAGATGACGAAGCCGCTGATCATGAAGAACAGCTCCACGCCCATCCAGCTGTAGCGGCCGACCACCGTCAGCCACCCGAACGCGTCGCGCCCCCAGACCTCTTGGCGGGTGTAGTGGTGCATGAGCACCAGCACCGCCGCCAGGATCCGCAGCCCGTCCAGGATCCGCAGCCGGGGCCGGTCCGCCGGGGGCCCGGCGGACCGGGCGGGCCGGGGCAGGGTGGGCCAGGCCGAGGGTCTGCCGTCTTCCCGTCGGTCGCCGAGGACGCGGGGGGACGGGTGCAAGGACATGAACGCTCCACGGGCAGGACGGACGCGTGCCCGGACGTGCTGAGGGCCGCGCCGACGGCGGGACCCAGCCGGGCATCCCCCCCGTGGCATGGGCCGCCTCAGTCTTACGAGAAACCATCGCACTGTCCACAGCACGTGGTTCATCGCACCCCGTCCCGCGCCTGCCGCGTGGCCGGTTCACTGCCCCCGGACGGTGACCTTCTGGTCGCTCTGGATCTCCTTGACCAGCTGCTGCACCTTCGCCTTGTCCCAGACGAGGTTGCCGCCCTTCTGGCCGGAAAGGGGCATGTTCATCGACACGCCGTCACCCGAGGTGATGCCCTTCATCGCGAAGAACATCTGACCGAGGTCCCACAGCCCCATGTCCTTGTCGACGACGAGGGTGTCCAGGCCCGCGCCCATCACCGGATAGAGGGCGAAGGGGTTGAGGATCGTGCCCGGCGTGGCCGCCTGGCTCGCCAGCGCCGACAGGAACTTCTGCTGGTTCTTGGTCCGCTGGAGGTCCGACTCGGCGAAGGCGTACCGGGTGCGCACGAAGGCCAGCGACTGTTCGCCGTTGAGGGTCTGACGGCCCGCCTTGAAGTCGGCGCCCGACTTCTCGTCCTTGAAGCCCTGTTCGATGTCGAGCTCCACGCCGCCCAGCGCGTCCACGATGTTCGCGAACCCGGCGAAACCGATCTCGGCGTAGTGGTCGATGTGCAGCCCGGTGTTGAACTCGATCGTCCGCACCAGCAGTTCCGGCCCGTCCTCCGCGTACGCCGCGTTGAGCTTGACCCGCCGGCCCTGGGACGGGAACTTCTTGCCCGACTGGGAGCCGACGAAGGAGGGGATCTCCACGTCCGAGTCGCGCGGCAGCGAGATCATCGTGTTCCCGCTGGAGCACTTCGCCAGGACCATCATCGAGTCGGTGCGCTTGCCCTCGGCGGAGCCGGTGTGGAGCTTCTTCTTCTCCTCGTCGGACATGCCCTCGCGGCTGTCGGAGCCGACGATCAGGTACGTGGTGCAGTCGCCTTCCTTGGGGCGCTCGATCACCTTGGAGAGGTCGACCTCGCGGCGCACCTTGGAGTCGGCCCAGAAGTAGGTGCCGATGGAGGTGACCAGCAGCGCGGAGACCAGCACGATGGAGCCGATCTTGATCCGCCTGCGCCAGTCCGGAGCCGGGCCGGCCGGGCCGCCGGGGCCGCCGGGCCGGGAGGGACCGCCGGGCCGCCCGGGGCGGCCCGGTCCCGCCGGACCGCCGGGGCCCGCGGGCCGGCCGTAGACATGGCCGGTGTTGTACCCGCTGTCGTACGACGCGTCCGGTCCCTGCGTCTGCTGCGGCGGCACTCCGTGGCCGGGGCGGCCCTGCGGCGGACCCTGCGGGGGGACCGGCGGGCGGCCGGGGCGCTGCGGCGGCTGGGCCGGACGCTGCGGCTGCGGCTGCCGCTGGACGTGGCGCATCCGCTGCGCGCCCTCGGGCTGCTGCTGCCCGCTGCCGCGCCCGTACCCGTCATCGCGGCGGCCGCGCGCGTCGCGCTCACCGTTCCACCCGTCCCAGTCACTCATGCGCACAAGGATGCCTGCCGCGGCGTGTCGCCCGACACCCAGGTGGACGCTTCGTACCGCGGCTGTTGCAGAGCTGATGCCTGCGGTGCCCACTTATGGTGGCTCCATGACAGAAATACCGTCGGTGCCCGCGGGCAAGCCGATCTCGGCCTCCCGGACCACGCTCAGCCACATCATGACCGCCAACGACACCAACCTCCTCGGTACCGTGCACGGCGGCGTGATCATGAAGCTGGTGGACGACGCGGCCGGCGCGGTGGCCGGGCGGCACTCGGGCGGGCCCGCCGTGACGGCATCGATGGACGAGATGGCCTTCCTCGCCCCGGTCCGGGTCGGCGACCTGGTCCACGTCCGCGCGCAGTGCAACTGGACCGGCCGCTCCTCGATGGAGATCGGCGTACGGGTCCTCGCGGAGCGGTGGAACGAGTCCACCCCCGCCACCCAGGTCGGCAGCGCCTACCTCGTCTTCACCGCGGTCGACTCCGACGGCAAGCCCCGCCAGGTCCCGCCCGTGATCCCGGAGACCGAGCAGGACGAGCGCCGCTACCAGGAGGCGCAGATCCGCCGCACCCACCGGCTCGCCCGCCGCCAGGCGATCACCGAGCTGCGCGCACGCCGCGCCGCCGAGGGCCTCGACGACTGACCGGCCGTCGCCCGCTGCGCCGCCGGCCGCTCGCCGACTGCAACCCCGTCGCCCGTCGTCCGCCGCCGGCCCGTCGCGCGTACGGGCTCCGGGGCATATCCGTGCCTTACGGGGGCCCCGTAGACTGGTCCGTCGACGTCCGGCTGCTCCGCCCGAGCGACGGCCTGCCCCTCGACCGGCCCTGCCGCGGAGAACCCCTGATGCCGACTGCCACCCAGACCACCACCGCGGCCCCGTCCGCCCCCGCCCGCCCGCGTGCGCGGTGGCTGACCGGGCCCGACTGGCTGTGGGCGGCGCTGCTGACCCTCGCGGTCACCGCCTTCCGGGGCGGCACCCCGCAGCTCTGGCGCGACGAGCTGGCCAGCTGGAACGCCGCCTCCCGCTCCACCGGCGAGCTGCTCGCGATGCTGGGTCACGTCGACGCCGTCTCCGGCCTCTACTACCTGCTGCTGCACGGCTGGGTCTCGGTGTTCGGGGATTCCGCGGCGATGCTCCGGCTGCCCTCCGCCCTGGCGATGGCCGGCTCCGCCGCCCTGGTGGTGCTGACCGCGCGGGCCCTGTTCGACCGGCGCACCGCCGTCTTCGCCGGGCTGCTGTTCGCCCTGCTGCCCGTCGTCACCCGGTACGGCACCGAGGCCCGCTCGTACGCCTTCGTCGTCCTCGCCGTCTCCGCCGCGACCTGGCTGCTGCTGCGGGCGCTGGAGCGGCCGGGCCCGGCGCGCTGGGCCGGGTACGCGGCGGCGGTCGCCGTGGCCGGGCTGCTGCACATGGTGGCCCTGCTGTTCCTGCTGCCGCACGCCATGGTCGTGGCGCTGCGCTGGTGGCGGGACCGGCGCGGGCGCACGGCGCTCTCCTTCGCCCTGGCGGCCGTCGCCGGGCTGCTGCCGGTGATTCCGCTGGTGCTGCTGGGGCGTCAGCAGGTCGGCCGGCAGATCAGCTGGATCAAGACCCCGCGGCTGCGGGACATCGCGGGTCTGTGGGACAACCTCTTCGCCTCCCCGCTCGTCGGGCTCGGCATCGCCGCGCTGGCCCTGCTGCCGCTGGCCTGGAGCCGGGGCCGGCGCCCCGCCGTGGAGCTGCTGCTGCTGGGCGCGGTGCCGATCGTCGCCGTCTACGTGGTCTCGCAGGGCAGCACCTCGTACTTCATCGACCGCTACGTCCTGTTCACCGTGCCCGCGTGGGCGGTGCTGGCGGCCGCCGGACTGGCCGCCCTGAAGCCCCGCGCGGCCGGGGCGGCCGGGCTGGCCGCGCTGGTCCTGCTCGGCGTGCCCGACCAGCGCCACCTGCGTACCGAGCAGGCCAAGGAGACCTCCGACGGCCGGGCGGCGGCGCGGGTCATCGCGCAGGGCTACCGGCCCGGCGACGGCTTCGTGCCCGTCCGCGGCGCCGACCGGGTGTACATGGTCGACTTCCAGATCGAGTACTACCTGCCCGGCCGGGTCCACCTCCGCGACGTCTTCGCGGCCCGTTCGGCGCTGGAGGCGGACGACCTCTTCCCGCAGGAGTGCGAGCGGCCCGAGCAGTGCCTCGGCGACACCCGGCGGATCTGGCTCGTCACCCGCGACACCGGCAAGGACGACCCGTACAACCGGCTGCCGGCCGAGCAGGTCCGGGCGCTGAAGGGCCATTATCGGGTCGCCTCGACGACCGAGGTGCGCGGACTGCACGTGTCCCTGCTGGAGCGGACCGGCTGAGCCCGCCGGGGTTCAGCTCCCGCAGACCACCTGGTCCCCGGTGACCACGCCGAACTCGCCCTGGTACGGGTCCTCGGCCCGCACCGGCACGACCTTCTTGAAGTCGGCGCCCGCGATCACCAGCACCGTGCGGCCCTGTCCGGCGACCGCGCGCAGCTCGCTGCCGGGCAGCGCCACGGACACCGTCCGCGCCGTGCGGTCCCAGCGCGGGTCGTAAGCGATCACCGTGCGCCGGACCTCGCGGCTGGCGCCGGCCGCCGGAGCCTGGGTGGTGTCGAAGCCGGTGGCGCGCAGGGCCGCGTCCACGCGCCCGCCGAGCCCGTCGATCCGGGTCCCGTTCTCCACCTGGACGCGGATCTGCTTCGGCGGCACGTCGACCGGGACGGGCGCCGGCCCGCGCGGGGCCTGCCCGGGGCGGGCGGGGGACAGCGGCCGGTCCTGGCGCACCGCCTCGAAGAGCTTGGCGGCCTTCGGCTCGTCCCATTTCACCGTCGAGCCGATGCCCTTGACCTGGAACGAGGGGTCTCCGACGGGCACGGAGGCGAACTCCGAGGAGGAGGGGGTGAATCCCCGCATGGCCTGTCCCAGCGCCAGCATCTGCTCCGACCCGAAGCCCCTGTCGGCGCGCACCGACCCCAGCAGGGTGGAGCTGACCTCCTTGAACTTCACCGGGTTCAGCAGGACGCCGCCGCCGGTGGCCTGTTTGATCAGTGCGGCGATGAACCGCTGCTGACGCTGCATCCGGCCCAGGTCGGAGGCCCCGTCGACGTGGCGGGAGCGCACGTACTGCAGGGCCTGGCCGCCGGTGAGCCGGTGGGTGCCGGGGAGCAGGTCGAGGCCGGTGTAGGTGTCGTGCATGGCCTTGGCCGTGCAGATCTCGACGCCGCCCATCGCGTCGACGGTCTTCATGAAGCTGGTGAAGTCGACCTCCAGGTAGTGGTCGATCTTCACGCGGGTCATGTTCTCGACGGTCCGTACGGTCAGGTTGGGACCGCCCTCGGCGTAGGCGGCGTTCAGCTTCACCGGGTGGGCGTTGTGCGGTTTGCCGGTGACCAGGTCCTGGTGCGCGGGGACCTCGGCGTAGCTGTCCCGGGGCAGGCTGATGACGCTGGCCCGTTCCCTGTCGGCGGAGAGGTGGACGAGCATCACGGTGTCGGTGCAGTGGCAGGGCGCGCCGCCGAGCCGGTACTCGCGCTTCTCCTCGGGGGTGATCTTCTCGCGTCCGTCGGTGCCGACCAGCAGGAAGTTCACCCCGTGACCGGCCTGCGGGCGGTTCTTCATGTCCTTGAACGGGTCGACCCGTTCGATGCCGGTGTCCAGGCCGGTCATCACCGCGTGCCCGACCGCCCCGGAGCCCAGCACCACCAGCGAGAACACGGCCGCGATCCGCACCCCCCAGCGCGGCCGGTCGTCCCGGTGCCCGGTCCGGCGACCGCCGCCGCGCGCGGACCGCGGCCGGGGCGGCCGGGAGCCGGGGGCGCGTCGGGTGGGACGGTGCGGTTGGGGCACGGGGGACACCTCCGCGGGGGCAGTGCGGGCGGATTATTCATATTCGTCTGATTCGTCTGAACAATAGGCCCATACGATCAGCCTCTGTCCGTACCGCTCGTCCGCCGCGCACCCGTTTCCCCCGTACGCGGTAACGTGACACCGATACCCGACCGTGAAGGACCACATGCCCGCCCAGCAGCCCGCAGTTTCGGTGATCATGCCGGTGCTCGACGAAGAGCGTCACCTGCGTGACTCCGTCCGGCACATCCTCGGACAGGAGTACGCAGGCGAGATCGAGGTGGTGATCGCGCTCGGGCCGTCCACGGACCGCACCGACGAGATCGCCGCCGAACTCGTCCGGGAGGACCCGCGCGTCCACACCGTCCCGAACCCCACCGGCCGCACCCCCGCCGCCCTGAACGCCGCGATCAAGGCCTCGCGCCATCCGATCGTGGTGCGCGTCGACGGCCACGGCATGCTCTCCCCGAACTACATCGCCACCGCCGTCCGTCTCCTGGAGGAGACCGGTGCGCAGAACGTCGGCGGCATCATGCACGCCGAGGGCGAGAACGCCTGGGAGGACGCCGTCGCCGCCGCGATGACCTCGAAGATCGGCGTCGGCAACGCGGCCTTCCACACCGGTGGACAGGCCGGCCCGGCCGAGACCGTCTACCTCGGCGTCTTCCGCCGCGAGGCCCTCGAACAGCAGGGCGGGTACAACGAGGAGTTCATCCGCGCCCAGGACTGGGAGCTGAACTTCCGCATCCGCGAGGCCGGCGGTCTCATCTGGTTCTCGCCGGAGCTGAAGGTCCAGTACCGCCCGCGGCCCTCCGTACGGGCGCTGGCCAAGCAGTACAAGAACTACGGCCGCTGGCGGCACGTGGTGGCCCGCTACCACGCCGGCTCCATCAACCTGCGCTACCTGGCCCCGCCGACCGCCGTCTGCGCGATCGCGGCCGGGGTGGTCGCGGGTGTCGCCGTCAGCCCGTGGGCGTTCGCCGTCCCGGCCGGCTACCTCGCCGCGATCACCGCCGGGTCCGTCCCGGCGGGCAAGGGGCTGCCGCTGAAGGCCCGGGCGCAGATCCCCGTGGCCCTCGCCACGATGCACATGTGCTGGGGCTACGGCTTCCTCACCAGCCCGCGCTCGCTCGCCCGCAAGGTCATCGCCAGCCGCCGCCCGTCGGTGCGCCACGACCCGTCCCAGGTCTGAGGCACCACGAGAAGGGGTGACCCGGTCCGTACGGACCGGGTCACCCCTTCTCACGTCCTCACGCTCCGCGCGGCCGGCTCACCGGCCCCGCGTCACCAGCGGTACGGCTTGTAGACGTCCATGCAGGCACCGGTGTCGGAGCCGTTGATCGCGTCCGCCGTGTCCGGGATCGCACCGGCCGCCGGCGGGGTCTGCGCCGGGAAGGCGTTGCCCTCGCGCCAGTCCGCGCCCACGACCAGTGTGATCGTCGAGACCTCGGCGGACTGCTGCACCGCCGTGCCCGGGATGCCCAGGGACGCCGCCACGCTCTGCGCCTCGTCCGCCAGTTCGGGCGTCGGGTAGCGCACCACGGTGGTCTTCTCCGGGGTCAGCACGGTGTCCGCCCGGGCCCCGGTGAAGCCCTTGGAGACCAGGACCTCCGCGATCGCGTTCGCCCGGTGGGGCGCCAGCGGCTGGCCGGCCGCGGTGCCGTTGACCACGTTGACGGGGATCTTGTCCGGGGTGGTGACCGGGGCCTTCGAGGCCTCCTGGGTGGGCTGGGACGGCTGCTGCGAGCCTGCCGGGGCCGGCTGCGAGGCGCCCGGCGCGGGCTGGGAGGCCGAGGGGCTCTGAGGGGTCTGCGGCTCGCCGTTCTTGTCGAACGCGACGTCCTTGCGGAGCATCGTCCACAGCTTGTCGGCGTCCGCCGGGTTCACCACGAGCCGGTCCTCGTCCCGGGGGTCCTGGAAGGTCGGCATCGTCGTCATCGTGATGCGGTTGGTGGGGACGTCCTTGAGCTGCATGGCCAGGTTGTAGAGCTTCTTGACCGAGCCGATCTCCTCGGAGACCTCCAGCGCCTTGGTGCCCGCCTCCGCCAGGTCCGTGATCCGGCCGACGTCGGTGAAGGCGTTCTGGCTCTTGAGCTCGCGCATCATCGAGTTCATGTACATGTGCTGGGCCTGCGCGCGGCCCAGGTCGCTGCTGAACGCGTGCCGGGTGCGCAGCCACTGGAGCGCCTGCTCGCCCTTGACCCGGGTCGTGCCCTTCTGGAGCTTGAGTCCGGAGCCGCCGCCCGAGGTGGGCAGCGGGCGGTCCCAGACGTTGTCCTTGACGCAGACCGGGACGCCGCCGATGGCGTCGGCCATCTTCACGACACCGGAGAAGTCGATCATCATCCAGTGGTCGATGTAGACGTTGGTCAGCTTCTCCCAGGTGGCCAGCGTGCAGCCGGGGCCGCCGCGGCCGAGCGACTCGTTGATCATCGCGTTGGTCTTCTTGAACTTCTCGGCGGTCTTGGGATCCGTGCACTCGGGTATGTCGACCCGGGTGTCGCGCGGGATGCTCACGACCGAGGCGTTCTCCCGGTCCGCCGAGACGTGCAGCAGCATCTGCACGTCCGCGAGCGGGGGGTTCCCCACGGTGTCGCGGCTGCCGCCGAGTTCCACGTTCTCCGGCTTGTTGCGGCTGTCGGAGCCGATCAGCAGGATGTTCAGCGGGCGCTGGCCCTTGGCGTTGGCGTGGGTCTTCTCCACGCCGCTCTCACCGCTGAGGCGCTGCCCGCTGCGGATGTTCCCGTCGAGATGACGGTAGTAGAGGTACCCGGCCGCCGACGTCCCCAGGATCAGGAACGCCAATACGGACGCCACCCAGAACAGCACCCGCCGGCGCTTGCGCCGCACGGGCGTCCCACCGCCGCCCGCGGGCCGGGCGCCGCCCTGGCCCGACCGCGGTGGAGGCACCGCGCCGGAAGCGTCCGCCCCCCCGCCGGATATGCCGTCGGTGGCCTGGTCGGGCGCCCCCTCCCCCCGCACGCTGCTGTGCCTCACGCGTACCCCCCTCAAGATCATTGATGTCGTGTCGTGTCGTGCCGGGCCTACCGGCTACCGCCCGGTCGTGCGGCGGTGGGTGGGTGGCGGCGGCGTCACCGCGCTCCCGTCACTTGGCGCAGACCGCCTTGTCCGCCTCGACCCGCTGCAGCCCCTCGGGGGCCTGCTGCGGGGCGGCCGGCGCACCGAGCGGCGTACCCGGCTCCTTGAAGTCGGAGCCGAGGGTCAGCTTCATCGGGGTCCTCGGCCCCGCGTCCACCGTGCCGACCTTCAGGGCCGCGGCGGACAGCCCCATCATGTCCGCCAGCGCCCGTGCCTGGTCGGCCTGGTTGGGGGCGTACTCCAGCTGTGTGCCCGCGAGCCGCTCCGCGGCGTTGCCGTGGTTGCTCGCCTTGTAGACGCCCTTCGCGTTCTGCAGCCAGGTCAGGGTGGTGGAGGCCGACCCCGGGGGGCCGCCGCCGTTGTACACGTCCACCCGTACGTCCCCGGCGGGCGCCCTGTTCCCCTGGAGCAGCGCGTCCTGCTTGGCGTCGGCGGCCTCCTTCGCGGCGTGCTCCTTCTTCTCCACCTCGGTGAGGGAGACGTCCTCGCGGATCATCTGGAGGAGGGGGTCGGCCTGCGAGGAGTTGACGACGACGGTCGCCTTGCGGTTCGACGGCTCGTTCGGGTTGTCGACCACCGGCAGCGTCGTGAAGGTGACGTTCTTCAGGTTCATGTCCTTCAGCTCACCGGCGAGATCGGTGAGTTTGCCGATGGACCCCAGTCCCTGGTCCACCGTCAGCGACTTGGTGGCCGCCTCCGCGAGCGAGAAGAACTTCTTCGGACTGGTCAGCGTCTCCTTGGACTTCATCTCGCGCATCATCGAACTCAGGAACTGCTGCTGGGTCTTGATCCGGTCGAGATCGCTCTCGTTGCCGAAGGAGTGCCGGGTCCGTACGAAGGCCAGCGCCTGCTCGCCCTGCAGCCGGTGCTCGCCGGCCTTCAGGTTCAGCTTGGAATCACGGTCGTTGACGTCCTTGGCCAGGCACACGGGCACACCGCCGACCGCCGTGCTCAGGTTCTTGACCGCGTTGAAGTCGACCATCATGAAGTTGTCGACGTTGATGCCCGTGAGCTGGTTGACCGTGCGCATCGTGCAGCCCGGGTCGCGGCCCTCCTGGCCCAGGCTGTTGTTGAAGCGGCTGCCCTTGGTGGCGGGGATCTGCTTCACCGAGCCGTTCGACTGCTTCGTCGGGCAGACCGGGATGTCGGTGATCAGGTCGCGCGGGATCGACAGGGCGGTGGCGTTGCTGCGGTCCTTCGACACGTGGAAGAGGATCGTGGTGTCCGCGTGGCCGACGCTGTCGGCGTCCCCGTAGCCCTGGTTGCCCGCGCCGCTGCGCTTGTCGGTGCCGATCACCAGGATGTTGATCGGCTGGTCCTTCTTGAAGCTGCCGCCCGCACCGTTGGTGTCGATGACCTTCAGGTTGCCGTTGAGGTGCTGGTAGTACAGGTACGACGCCAGGCCGCCGCCGACCAGCAGGAACGCCAGGGTCCCCCCGGTGACGGCCAGCGCCCTGCGCCGCCGCGCGGCTGCCCCGCCGCCGGCCGCGCGGGGCTTGCCGCCGCGTTTGCCGCCGGGCGGGCCTTCGCCGCGCCGGGGTTTGGGGACCGCGGGGGAGGGGGCCGACGGCGCGGAGGGAGCCGCGGGCTTTCTGCGGGTCCTGCGGGGGGTGGTGACGGAGTGCTGCTGCGCAGGGGAATTGCCCAGTCGCAGTTCGTAGTTGCCAGTGCGGGGATTGAGGACCCACTGGTCTGCGGGGTCGATCTCGTCCGCCCGCCCACGGCTTTGCGCATCCACGGTTGCTCGAATCCTCCGTCGGTGCCTCACGACGCGCCTCCCCCCAGGCGCGCGGTCAACGATCCGGCTGCTGGTGCACGGTGTCTTCGCTTCCGGTGCACCGGATCGCTCACCTTATCCGCCCAGGTCAGCTGCAAACCATGCCGGTGACGAAATCCACTCCCCCGATAACTGCCCAAAACGCCCATCCAGTGCGGTTGGACCACCGGCTTTTGGATTGCTTTACCGGCAGTCGGCCGTGTCCGCCGTGGTTCCTGTGAAAGTCGGGTCCGGAAGGGGTGCGGACGCAGTTCCGCTTTTCGCTCGCACAGGGTCGCGGAACACCTCGGCGGGGGAGAGCGGGGCGGGCTCCGCGGCGGCCGCGGACGCGGGCGCGGAGGTGACCGTGGAGGTGATCGCGGACCTGGGCGCGGAGGCGGGCGCCGGCGTGGCCGTCGGGGTGGGCACGGGCGGGGTGACCGTCACGGGCCGGTCCAGCCGCAGCCGCTGGAACAGCTGCCCCGCCTCGGGCTCCAGCAGCTCGTCCCGGTTGGGGTTCGGCGCGTAGGGCCGCCGCGGCACCGTCAGGAACCTGATCTGGTCGGACGGTATGTCCCGCACGCTCCGTACCAGTTCGTACAGCCCGCGCAGCGAGGCCAGCCCCGGGTCGGTGGTCAGCGCGGAGGTGGCCGCGTCCAGCAGCGGGTAGAGCCGCGCCGGGTTCAGCAGGACGCCGTTGCTCTGCACCTTCTTGACGAGCGAGCCGAGGAACTGCTGCTGGCGCTCCATCCGTTCGGTGTCGCTGCCGTTCCCCAGGCCGTACCGGGCCCGGACGAAACCGAGTGCCTGCTCCCCCTGGAGGAGGTGGCGGCCCGCCGGGAGCCGCAGGTGAGCCTCGGCGTCGTCCACCGGCTGCCGCAGGCACACCTCCACCCCGCCGACGGCGTCGACCATCTGCTTGAAACCGCCGAAGTCCAGCACCATGTGGTGGTCGATCCGCACCCCCGTGAGCCGCTCGACCGTACGGATCGTGCAGGCGGCCGCGCCCCACTGGAAGGCCCAGTTGAACTGGGCGAAGCGCTCGGCGGTACGGGTCCCGTCGGCGGCCCGGCAGCTCGGCACGTCCGTCATCAGGTCCCGGGGTATCGAGACGGCCGTCACGCTCCCGCGGTCCGCCGCCAGGTGCAGCAGGATCGTCGTGTCGGAACGCTGCGTGCCGCCGTCCTGCCCGTAGCCCGCGTTCTCCCGGCCGGACCGCGAGTCCGAGCCGATCAGCAGGAGGTTCTGTGCGCCGTCGGCGAAGTGCGCCGGGCGCTCGCGCTCGTAGCGGCGCAGTTCCGCCTCGGCGGAGGTGTCCGAGGTGATGTTCCCGTCGAGCTTGGCGTACAGCCACCAGCCGGTGGCCGCGCCCGCCAGGACCAGCAGGACGGCCCCGAGCCCGATCCAGCGCAGCAGCCGGCGGCGCCGACGGCCGGCCGGAGGCCTCGGCCCGCCTCCGGCCGCCCCGGTGCCGCCCGGTATGCCCGCGCTGTCCGTCACTCGCGTTCCGTCCCTTCGCCGAACCGGCTGCCAGCCGTACGGGTGAGTACGGCCTGGAGCCGATCCTGCCCCCGGGGGTCCCGGACGGCCCGGGGGCACGGCCCTGTAAAGGGCCATGCGGGTGACAGATCGCGCGAAGTCGCCGTCAGACGGTGTGAGTGACGCGCTCGCTCTCGGTCCGCTGCTCCAGCGCCTGCGGCGACAGCCGGTCCAGGTGGCGGCACAGCACCACGGAGCCACCGGTGGCCAGCGCCCCGTACAGCCCCGAGGAGAGCCCCTCCCAGCTGTCGTAGCCCAGCCCCGACAGCACCCGGGCGCCCTCGCCGAAGCCGCGCGCCGCCGCGTCCGCGCGGGCCCGCTCGACCACGGCCGCGTACGAGAGTTCCTCGCCGCCCACCAGCAGCCCCGGGGCGTCGGCGTCGACCGGCGCGAACGGGGCGAAGCGGTCGCCCTGCCCCGGCACCTCCACCGCGTAGTCCGCGAACCCGGCCGGCGGCTGCGGGAACCGCCCGCCCAGGGGACGCAGCGCGAGCGCGACCCGCTCCCCGGAACAGGCGCGGGCCTCCTCCAGGGTGTCGGGCCCGCTCACCACCAGGTCCGCGCCCGCCGGGTCCCCGCCGACCTCGGCGACCACGCCGACCGAGGCGCAGGCGAGCAGCCACACGGCGCTCTGCCAGTGCGCGGGGAGCAGCAGCGCGAGCCGGTCGCCCGGCTCGGCGGCCAGGTCGCCCTGGAGCAGATTGGCGGTCTTGGCCACCCAATTGGCGAAGGTGGCGACGGACAATTCGACGCGCTCGCCCGTGGCGTCGTCGTAGAAGGTGACGAGGGGGCGGCCCGGATCGGCGGCGAGCGCGGATCGCAGCAGGTCGGCAGGGGTGCGGTCAGTGGCGTTCACCCGCCCCAGCCTACGCGGGCCCTTCCCTCGTACGGGGGGCGGCGGCTGCGCCGTCCAGGGGAGGCGCGGCCCCGGCATCGTCGGACGGAGCGTCAGTTCTCCGATGGCGCTTCGTGATGGCTGTGCCCAGCATCGCTTCCATGCGTGGATTCCTTGCTTCCTCGATCGGTGTCGCGACCGCGGCCGCACTGGCCCTTCCGCTCGCGCTCTCCACTCCGGCCCTGGCCGCCGCCTCCGAGGGCGCGGCGGCCCCCGTGACCCCCGCGGGGTCCACCCAGTCCCTGCCGCTCGCCCCCCTAGCCCCCTCCGACGGGCGGATCCCCGGCGTGCCGGGCATGAGCGCCTCACCCGGCCGCGCCGAGACGCGGGGGCTCGCCGCCCGGGACGTGAAGACCTTCTCGCTGGTCGGCGTCGTATGGGACGACGCCGCCACCCGGCTCGTCGGCCGGGTCCAGGTACGCACCCGCGCCGCGGGCACGGCCGCCTGGTCCGGCTGGCAGGACGTCGAGACCCACAACGGCGAACACGCCGCCGACCCCGACGCGGTGGAGCGCGGCTCGCGCCGCGTCCGCGGCAGCACCGCCCCGCTGTGGGTCGGCGCCTCCGACGGGATCGAGGTCCGGGTTCACGCCGAGACCGACGGCGAGGACTCGCGGGCCACCTCCCGGCTCCCCTCGGGCCTGCGCATCGAACTCGTCGACCCGGGCGCGGCGGAGCCTGCCGCCGTGCTCGACGGCAAGAACGCCGGCCGCCCCTCGTCACCGGGCGGCGACGACAAGGGCGACGCGGCGCCCGTGCCCGAGATGACCATGGAGGGGGCCGAGTCCTCCGCCGCGAACGTCCCGCACGGCACGCTCGGCGCGCTGGAGATCGGCGCGCTGAACAAGGCCGACTCCACCGCCGACGCCGTCCTCGCCGCCGACGGATCCCTCGGCGCGGCCGCCCGCCCGTACATCGGCCCGCGCCCGCGGATCGTCACCCGGCGCGGCTGGGGCGCCGACGAGAGCCTGCGCGAACCGGGCTTCGTCTACACGAACACCGTCAAGGCGGCCTTCGTCCACCACACCGCCTCCGGCAACAACTACGCCTGCAAGGACGCCCCGGCGGTGCTGCGCAGCCTCTACCGCTACCACGTGGTCAGCGAGGGCTGGCGGGACATCGGCTACAACTTCGCCGTCGACCGCTGCGGGACGGTCTACGAGGGCCGGGCGGGCGGGGTCGCCAAGCCGGTGCTCGGCGCGCACACCATGGGGTTCAACGCGGACAGCATGGGCATCGCGGTGATCGGTTCCTTCGGCGGCGCCGCTCCGCCGCGGGCGGCGGTGGACGCGGTGGCCCGGCTCACGGCCTGGAAGCTCGGGCTGTTCGGCGCGGACCCGAGGGCGAAGACCACCCTGAGGTCGGGCGGCGGGAACCGGTTCCCGAAGGGGAGCAGCGTGAGGATGAACGTGATCTCGGGCCACCGCGACGGCTTCGCCACGGAATGCCCCGGCAGACTGCTGTACAACCAGCTCCCGCCGACCCGCACGACGTCGGCGAGGCTCCAGGGCCGCTGAGGCCGTTGCCCTGGCCGGGCGGGGTCGGGGGTGGCCGCGCTCGGCAAATCGAGCCTCCGCAGCCAGACTCAGCCCCGCCGGCGTTTGAGGCGCGGGGTCTGGGGCGGAGCCCCAGGGGGTTTCAGCCCCGCCGGCGATTGAGGCGCCGAGCCCCGTGGGGACGGCCCCGGCGGGCTACGCTCAAGGGATGGCCGGCCGTTTCGACCCCCTGACCCGTACCGCCGTCCGCGGCGGCCGCACCGACGTACCACCCGGCGCCGGAACGACCGCCGGAGGCGGGTCGCGCCGCCGCTGGAGTCCCGGCGGGCCCGTCGACCTGGGGCTCACCCTCGGCCCGCTGCGCCGCGGCCCCGCCGACCCGACCTTCCGCGTCACCGCCGACGGCTCCGTCTGGCGGGCCACCCGCACCCCGCAGGGACCCGCCACGCTCCGGATCGGCCGCGCCGGCGAGGAGATCGAGGCGGAGGCCTGGGGCCCCGGCGCCGAGTGGGCGCTCGCCGAGCTGCCCCGGCTGCTCGGCGCCGACGACGATCCGGCCGCCTTCGTCCCCCGGCACCGCCTCGTGCACGCCAGCCACCGCCGCCGCCCCGGGCTGCGCCTGACCCGTACCGGGCTGGTGCTGGAGTCGCTGGTTCCGGTGGTGCTGGAGCAGAAGGTGACCAGCGACGAGGCCTACCGGTCCTGGCGCCGCCTGGTCCGCGGGTACGGGGAGCCCGCCCCCGGGCCGCAGGAGCTGTACGTGATGCCCGACGCCCGCACCTGGGCGCTGATCCCGTCCTGGGACTGGCACCGGGCGGGGGTGGACGCGAAGCGTTCGGCGACCATCGTGCGCGCCGCCCGGGTGGCGGACCGGCTGGAGGAGGCCGCCGCGATGGACCTGCCGAGGGCGGCCGCCCGGCTGGAGGCCGTGCCCGGCATCGGTCCGTGGACCTCCGCGGAGACCCTCCAGCGCAGCAACGGCGCCGCCGACGCGCTCACCACGGGCGACCTCCACCTGCCCGGCATCGTCGGCTACGCCCTCACGGGCGACCGGGACGCCGACGACGAGCGGATGCTGGAGCTGCTCGCCCCGTACGAGGGCCAGCGCCACCGCGCCGCCCGGCTCATCCTCCTCGCGGGCCGGACCCCGCCCCGGCGCGCGCCGCGCATGCCGCGCGGCGACATCGGCCGCCTCTAGCGCCGTGGCCGGAAAGGCGGCCACCGCTCTAGCGGACCTCGACGAACGCGTCCGCGGCCCGTTCCGCCCGCGCCGCCGGGGCCGTGGCCGGGTGGCCGACCGCCACCGCGCCCATCGGGTCCCAGTCCTCGGGCAGCGCGAGCACCTTGCGCACCACGTCCCGGCAGAACATCGTCGAGGACACCCACGCGGAGCCCAGCCGCTCACCGGCCAGCGCCACCAGGAAGTTCTGCACGCCGGCGCCCATCGCGACGACGAACATCTCGCGTTCGGCCGCGTCCCGCCGCGCGTGCCCGTAGTCGTGCGCGCCGTCCGTCACCAGGCAGGGCACCACCAGGTACGGGGCCCGGCGCAGCACGTCCCCGCGCCGCACCCGCTTGGCGACGGACTCCTCGGACTTGCCGTCGGCGCGCAGGTCGGCGATCCACGCGTCCCGCATCGCGTCCAGCAGTTCCCGGCGTGCGGCCGCCGATTCCAGCAGGACGAAGCGCCACGGCGTCGTGTGGTGGGGTGCCGGGGCCGTCACGGCCGCGGCGACGGCCCGCCGTACCGCGCCCGGGTCCACCGGCTCGTCGGTGAAGTCCCGTACGGTGCGCCGCTGTGTGACGGCTTCCCGTACGGCCTCCGAGGTGCCGAGGCGGAACATGTCGTCGGCCGGTGCGCGCACCAGGTCCCGCGCCGAGGACCCTTCGCCGCCGATGTGTCCCAGTCCGCGGACGACGGCCACGGGCAGTCCCGCCGCCTTGCCCTTGACCAGGTCGCCGGCGGCGGCCAGTTCGTCGGCGGTGGCCACGACCGTCGCGCTCAGCGGGTTGCCGTGCGCGTCGGTGCCGCCGCGCAGGTCGTCCAGGACCCGTACCCCGGCCGCGCCGATGGCGACGTCCGTGAGCCCGGTGCGCCAGGGCCGCCCGAAGGTGTCGGTGACGATCACGCCGACGTCCACGGAGAGCAGTGCGCGCAGCCCCGCCCGGATCCGGGCCGCGGAGGCGTCCGGGTCCTCGGGCAGCAGGAGGACGGTGCCGGGCGCGGTGTTGGAGGCGTCGACGCCGGCGGCGGCCATCACCAGGCCCCGCCGGTCCTCCACGATCCGCAGCGTGCCCCGGCGCGCGACGACCCGTACGGTCTCGGCGTCTATGGCCTCCTCGCGGGAGGCCGCCGTGACGATCCGGCCCTCCGCCTTGGAGACGATCTTCGAGGTGACCAGCAGGACGTCCCCGTCGCGCAGGCCGGGCGAGGTCCCGGCGATCAGGGCCGCCAGGTCGTCGCCGGGCCGGACCTCGGGGATCCCGGCCAGGGCCCGCACCTCGTACGAGGGGGCGGGCACGGTCACCGGGACGCCTCGGCGAGCTCCAGGGCGGCCCGCGCCATCGCGGCGGTGGCCCCGGTGTCGGTCATCATCAGCGGTACCGCCCGGCAGGTGATGCCGGCGGCCTCCACCTCGGCGACCGCGTCCGCGTCGGCGGTGTCCACGAGCCAGCCGTCGAGCAGCCCGGTCCCGTAGTGCAGGGCGACGGAGGCCGCGGTGGCCTCGACGCCGACGGCGGCCAGCACCTTGTCGGCCATGCCGCGCACGGGGGCGCCGCCGACGATGGGGGAGAGGCCGACGACGGGGGCGTCGGCGGCCGCGACGGCCTCCCGGATGCCGGGCACGGCGAGGATGGTGCCGATCGACACGACGGGGTTCGACGGCGGGAAGAGGATCACGTCGGCGGCGGCGATGGCCTCCAGTACGCCCGGTGCGGGCTTGGCCTGCTCGGCTCCGACGGGCACGACGGCCTCGGCGTCCACCGCGGCGCGCATCCGGACCCAGTACTCCTGGAAGTGGACGACCCGCCGCTCGCCGGACTCCGGGTCGGTGATGGCGACGTGGGTCTCGACGCGGTCGTCGGACATGGGCAGCAGCCGGACGCCGGGCTGCCAGCGGTCGCAGAGGGCTTCGGTGACGGCGCTGAGCGGGTAGCCGGCGCCGAGCATCTGCGTACGGACGATGTGGGTGGCGAAGTCGCGGTCGCCGAGGCCGAACCAGGTGGGTCCGACCCCGTACGCCGCGAGTTCCTCCTTGACGGTGAAGGACTCGTCGGTGCGGCCCCAGCCCTGGTCCTCGTTGATGCCACCGCCGAGGGTGTACATCACGGTGTCCAGGTCGGGGCAGACCTTCAGCCCGAACAGGTGAATGTCGTCACCGGTGTTGCCGATGACCGTGATGTCCGCGTCGGGGACCGCGGACAGGAGTCCGCGCAGGAAACGGGCGCCGCCGATGCCGCCGGCCAGAACAACAATGCGCATGCGGACAGTCTGTCAGCCGCGGGCCGTCCTCCGACGGGGGGTGGTGGCGCCGGGTGACGGGCGGGGCGTCAGGCCGGTACGTGTTCCCCGCGGGCCGGGGAGCAGCTGTGCATGGGCATCTCGGTCAGACCGGGGAAGTACACGTGGAGGCTGACGGCTCCGTCGAGGGTGTCGTTGACGACCTCGTGGGAGTAGCCGGGGGCGAAGACGCGCTGGGAGCCGGGGCCGAGGGCGAGCGGGCCGCGGGCGCTGTGCTCGGTGAGCTCGCCGTCCAGGACGGTCAGCACGCCGGAGGAGCCGCCGTGGCCGTGGCGGCCGCTGCCCTGGCCGGGGACCCAGCTGAGCAGCCAGACCTCGTAGCCGGGGCCGGTGCGCAGGCGGTGGTACCAGCGGGTGGTGGCGTCGTAGCGGACCAGGTGCTCCCAGCTCCCGCGGTCCTGCGCGATGGACCGGGCGAGGCCCACGAACTCGGCGACGGTGGCCGGGTGTTCGCGGGCGGGCTGCAGGAGGTGCTGGACGGAGAGGATGTCGCCGGCGATCTGGAGGTCGCTCTCGATCACGGGGGCCGTGGCAGCGGCCGTGGCGGCGGCGGCGGGGGTGGTGGGAGCGGTGGCGGCGGGGGCGCTGTTCATCGTGGGGGTGTCCTCGACGGATGTCAGTCGTGCGGGGCGGTTGCTGTGGGGGAGTAGCCGGTGCATCGGACGGAGCCGGGGCTCCGGAGGCATCAACAGCTGCAACAGCAACAGCGAACCTGGGCAGCGCACAGGAACCCACGAATGGGGGTCCGGGTGGCGGCTGCGGGCGCTGACATGCGTACAAGGAGAACGGGGAAAGGGGTGGACTGTCAACCCAATGTCCGGTTTGAGGGAAAAGTTTCACCTCATCCGGTTACCGTGCGCGGAGAAAGGTTTGTGCAGTCGGGTCCAGGGGATGTGCCGTTCAGTCCCGCCCGAGCCGCCTTCAAACCCGTTGCCCGCACTCGTAACCGGAATGTGATCCGCGCCGCATCTTCGGCCGAATCGCAACCCTGCCCCGGAGCGATTCGTCGGCAACGAGAGGGGGTGGCGCTCGCGCGACACCTGAGCCATGTGTCACGATTTTTGGCGATATGAACACTTTCTGCATAGGCTTGGTTCCGCAGAGTGAATAAGGCGCCCAATAGCAGATCTCGGCTTGACTGCGCCGGAGCCACGCACTTGTAATTTCACTCGTGTCGTTACCTGGCGATCAGTAACGGCAACACCACGGGGACGCACAGAAGAGCGAGGGGCGCACATGACCGAGCTGTTTCAGGAACTGCTGGTCGAGGAGGCGGACGAGGAGCTCGGATGGCAGGAGCGCGCGCTGTGCGCCCAGACCGACCCCGAGTCCTTCTTTCCGGAGAAGGGCGGCTCCACCCGCGAGGCCAAGAAGGTCTGCCTGGCCTGTGAAGTCCGGTCCGAATGCCTGGAGTACGCCCTCGCCAACGACGAGCGATTCGGCATCTGGGGCGGCCTCTCCGAGCGCGAGCGCCGCAGGCTGAAGAAGGCGGCGGTCTGATCCGGCCGCACCGGCCGCACCGCCCCCGCCGGGACACCCGTCCCGCCGCCCACCCCATACCCGAGGGCCCGGCCCCCACGGAGCCAGGCCCACCGCGCACCACCGCACACCGCACGACGCGCACCACCGGTCCACAGAGCAAACGGTCCGCCTCCCGCACCTTCCCCGCAGGAGGCGGACCGTCGCGTTCCGGGCCCTGCGCGGGCGGGGCGGACCGTCGCGTTCCCGGCCCCGCGCACACGAGGCGGACCGTCCCCTTCCCAGCCGTTAGGGTGGGGCGCTGTCCAGCAGCCTCCGAGGGCACACCACCCCCGGATCCCCGGCCGGAGGGCCCGTACCGCGATGTCCCTGCACAGCAACTCGACGGCCTCCCACCAGGCAGCCGCCACCCCCGAGTTCCCCCGGCACGTCGTCACCGCGGTCCTCGTCGCCCACGACGGAGCCCGCTGGCTGCCCCAGACCCTCACCGGCCTCCTCGCCCAGGAACGCCCCGCGCAGAGCCACGTCGCCGCCGACACCGGCAGTGCCGACGACTCCGCGCGCCTGCTCGACCAGGCCTTCGGCGACGACCGCGTCCTGCACCTCGCCCGGCGCACCGGCTTCGGCGCCGCCGTCGACGAAGCCGTCCGCAGCGCGCCCGTCCTGACCGCCGAGGAGCTCCCGTACCTCAATCGGCCCAGCGGCTGGGACCCCGTCAGCCGCACCTGGCGCGACGACGCCTACGACCTCCCCGACCTCCCCCACGGCGAACCCGTCCAGTGGCTCTGGCTGCTCCACGACGACAGCGCCCCCGAACCCGACGCCCTCGCCGAGCTCCTGCGCGTCGCCGACGAGAACCCCGACGCCGCCGTCATCGGCCCCAAACTGCGCGGCTGGTACGACAAGAAGCAGCTCCTCGAAGCCGGCGTCACCATCGCCCGCAGCGGCCGCCGCTGGACCGGCCTCGACCGCCGCGAACAGGACCAGGGCCAGCACGACCAGGTCCGCCCCGTCCTGTCCGTCTCCACCGCCGGCATGCTCGTGCGCCGCGACGTCTACGACGCCCTCGGCGGCTTCGACCGCCGCCTGCCCCTCATGCGCGACGACGTCGACCTGTGCTGGCGCGCCCACAGCGCCGGCCACACCGTCCTCGTCGCCCCCGACGCCGTCCTGCGCCACGCCGAGGCCGCCGCCCGCGAACGCCGCACCGTCGACTGCGCCGGCCGCTCCGCCGTCGACCCCCACCGCGTAGACAAGGCCGGCGCCGTCTACACCCTGCTGGCCAACTGCTCCGGCCGCGCCCTGCCCTACGTCCTGCTGCGCCTGGTCCTCGCCACCCTCCTGCGCACCCTCGGCTACCTCGTCGGCAAGGCCCCCGGCCAGGCCGTCGACGAGTTCACCGGCCTCCTCGCCACCCTGCTGCGCCCCGGCCGGATCCTCGCCGCCCGCAGGGCCCGCCGCCGGCCCGCCGTCCCCGCCGCCGACCTGCGTCCCCTCTTCCCCCCGCCCGGAGCCACCCTGCGGGCGGGGGCCGAACAGCTCGCCGGCCACTTCGGCTCCGGCCAGGGCGCCGACACCGCCCCCGCCGGACGGCACGGCGGAGCCGTCGAATCCGGACCCGGCGGCGACGACGCCGACTACCTGGAGATCGAACAGTTCGGCCGGCTCAAGCGGATCGCCCGCCGGCCCGCCCCCGTCCTCTTCGCCCTCCTCCTGCTGGTCTCCCTCGCCGCCTGCCGCGCCCTGATCGGCGGCGGCGCCCTGATGGGCGGCGCCCTCCTCCCCGCCCCGCCCGGCGCCCTCGACCTGTGGCACGCCTACACCGGCGACTGGCAGCCCGTCGGCGTCGGCACCACCGCCGGGGCACCCCCCTACCTCGCGGTCCTCGCCGCCTTCGCCGCGCCGCTGCTCGGCTCCACCAAGGCCGCCCTGACCCTGCTGCTCGTCTGCTCCGTCCCCCTCTGCGGGCTCACCGCCTACTTCGCCTCCCGCCCCCTCGTCACCTCCCGCCTGCTGCGCGCCTGGGCCGCCGTCGCCTACGCCTTCCTGCCCGCCGTCACCGGAGCCCTCGCCGGGGGCCGCCTGGGCACCGCCGTCCTCGCCGTCCTGCTGCCGCTCCTCGCCCGCTCCGCCGTCGCCGCCTTCGGCCTCGCCGACCGCGAGAGCACCGGATCCTGGCGGGCCGTGTGGACGTACACCCTGCTGCTGACCCTGACCATCGCCTTCACCCCCGTCGTGTGGCCGCTCGCCGCCGTCCTGGGCACGGGCGCGCTCCTCGTGCGCCGCGCTCGCTGGAAGGCGTACGCCCCCCGGCTGCTCGCCACCCTCGCCGTCCCCCTGGCCGTACTCGCGCCCTGGTCCCTGGGCCTGCTCACCCACCCCGCCCGCTTCCTGCGCGAGGCCGGACTGCCCTACGGCAGCGGCTCCGCCACCGCCCTCGGCCTGCTCGGCGCCAGCCCCGGCGGCCCCGGCACCACCGGCGGACTGCTCTTCGCCGGGACCGTCCTCGCCGCCCTGGCCGCACTGCTGCGCGCCGACCGGCGCTTCGCCGTGGCCGTCGCCTGGACCACCGCCCTGGCCGCCCTGTTCCTCGCCGTCCTCCTCAACCGCGACGGCTGGGCGGGCCCCGCGACCCTCGTCCAGGGACTCGCGCTGATCGCGGCCGCCCTGCTCGGCGCCGACGGCGCCCGGGAGCGGGTCGCCGCCCGCAGCTTCGGCTGGCGCCAGCCGCTCGCCGCCCTCGTCGCCCTCGGCGCGGCCCTCGGCCCGCTGCTCCTCGCCGCCGTCTGGACCGTCGCCGGGGCCGACGGACCGCTGGGACGCCGCGACCCCGTCCAGGTCCCGGCCTTCGTCGCCGCCCAGTCCGACGACAGCAACCGCACCCGCACCCTCGTCCTCGGCGGCGACTCGCCCGCCACGGTCTCCTACACCCTGGTCCGCGGCTCCGGCGTCCGCCTCGGCGACGCCGAACTCCTCGCCGAGGCGGGCTCCGAACCCCGCCTCGCCCAGGCCGTCTCCAGCCTGGTCTCCGGCTCCGGAGCCGACCAGTCCGAGCAGCTCGGCGCGTTCGCCGTCCGCTACGTGATGATCCCGCCCGGCGGCTCCCCCGCGATGCGCCGCACCCTCGACGGGACCCCCGGCCTGCGCCAGCGCCACCAGGACGACGGCACCGCCATCTGGGAGGTCCAGCGGCTACCCGCCCGCGTCGCGATCCTCCCCGGCAAGCAGGGCCAGGCCACCGTCGCCGTCGACGCCGGACCCGTCGAGGCCCACGCCAAGATCCCGGCCGGCGAGGAGGGCCGCACCCTGCGCGTCGCCGACCGCGCCGATCCGGGCTGGCACGCCACCCTCGACGGCAAGCCCCTCAAGCCCAAGGCCCTCGAAGGCCGCGACGGATGGGCACAGGGCTTCGCCCTCCCCAGGGAGGGCGGCCGCCTCGCCCTCGTCCACACCGACTCCCTGGCCCGCGACGCCTGGCACTGGACCCAGGGGGTCCTCGCACTGGTGCTGCTGGTGATGGCCCTGCCCGGCCGCCGCGCCCGCCTCGACGACGACCTGCCCGAGGAGGACGCCGCCGCCCCCGCCGGGGACCGCGGCGGCGCGAGCGTGCCCGGACAGGGCCGCCGCGCCCGCCGGGCCGCCCCCGCGGAGCCCGCGCCCGAGCCGGCCCCCGCCGAGGCCGTCGTCGACCCGTACGCGCAGATCCCGGCGCAGCAGGTGTACGGGGAGGAGTCGTACGCCTACCAGGAGCCCTGGTCCCCGTCCCCGTCCCCGTCCCCGTCCCCGTACGGGGACGGGCAGCAGCAGCCGGCGGAGCGCGGCGACCCGTACACCCAGCAGTACGCCCAGCCCTACACCCAGCCCTACGCCGCCCCGCCGCACCCGGACGCGCGGCAGCCGTACGACCAGCGGCAGCAGTTCGGCTTCCCGCCGCAGCAGCAGCCCCACCCGTACGAGTACGACCAGCAGCCGTACGACACCTACGGACAGCACGACCCGCGTCCGGACGGGAGCCCCCAGCAGTGAAGCAGCGCGCCCCCCTCACGTTCGCGGCCGTGACCGCGGCCCTGGCCGCCGCCTGCGGCCTGGCCGTCCTCACCGCCCCCGCCGCCGCCCCGGCCGGGGGCACCGGCGGCCCGCCCGCCGCCCGCATGCCCGTGGAGCGGTCCGTGCTGGTGTGCCCGGCGCCCAGCTCCTCCGACATCGCCGAGACCACGTACACCTCCCTCACCCCCGGCAAGGGCGCCGGCAAGGGCACGGCCCGGCTGCTGACCAAGGACGGCAAGACGGTCCTGCAGCCCAAGGAGCCCGGCAGGCCCGTCGGCGCCACCGCCTCCGGAGCCGAGGCGCCCGCACTGACCGGCACCGCCGACGGGGTCCTCGCCCCCGGCTGGACCGCCCAGCAGACCACCAAGGTCGCGGTCGGCCAGGCCCGCGGCCTGCTCGGCGTGGCCTGCACCGCGCCCGGCACCGACTTCTGGTTCCCCGGTGTCAGCACCGCCAAGGGCCGCCAGGACTACATCCACCTCACCAACCCGGACGACACCGTCGCCGAGGTGGACGTCAAGCTGTACGGCCCCGACGGGCTCGTCAAGGGCAAGCCCGGCACCGCCGACACCGTCATCGCGGTCGACCCCCGCTCCACCATCAAGGTGCTGCTGTCCTCCCTCGCCCCCGATGCCCCGCTCACCGACGTCACCGCGCACGTGACGACCGGCTCGGGCCGGGTCGGCGCCTCCGCGCAGATCGGCGAGGACGGGGTGGGCGCCGACTGGCTGCCCGCCTCGGCCGGACCGGCGGGCTCCGCCGTCCTGCCCGGCATCCCCGCCGACGCCACCTCCGTACGCCTGATCGCCTTCGCCCCCGGCGAGGACGACGCCGACCTGCGCCTGAAGCTGGCCGGCCCCACCGGCTCCATCAGCCCGGCGGGCGCCGAGCAGCTGCACCTCAAGGCGGGCATGACCGCGAGCGTGGACCTCAAGGACGTGACCCGCGGCGAGGCGGGCTCCCTGCTGCTGGCCCCCGCCGACCCGAAGAAGGCCGTACCCGTCGTCGCCGCCCTGCGCGTGGTGCGCGGTACCGGGACCAAGCAGGAACTGGGCTTCATCCCCGCCGCCGCCCCCGTGGGCGCGCGGGCCACCGTCGCCGACGACCGCGTCGACGACAAGGCCACCGCCCTGGCCCTCACCGCCTCGGGCGGCGCCGACGCGAAGGTCCGCGTCACCGCCTCCGCCGGGACCGAAGGCGGCGAGAGCGCCGTCAAGGAGGTCACCGTCAAGGCGGGCACCACCCTCGCGCTGTCACCGCCGCCGGCCCCCGCGGGCGGCAAGGGCGCCTACGCCCTGACCCTGGAGACCCTCTCCGGCGGCCCCGTCCACGCGGCCCGCACCCTGACCCTCCCGCACGAGGGCATCCCGATGTTCACCATCCAGACCTTCGGCGACGACCACTCCACCGTCTCGGTGCCCCGCGCCGTCGAGGACCCCTCGATCCTCGTCCGCTGACCACCGTCCCGGTACGGGCCTCAGTCCTGCCCGTACCGGGGGTCCACGGTCTCCGGGGACAGCCCCAGCAGCTCCGCCACCTGCTCGACCACGATCTCGTGCACCAGCAGCGCCCGCTCGTCCCGCGTCTTCGCCCGGATCTCCACCGGCCGCCGGAACACCACGATCCGGGCCGGCCGCCCGTCCCGGGCCTCCACCAGCCCGCCCAGCGGCACCGCCTCGTCGTTCCACCCGGCGTCGGGCCCGCCCGGCGGCCCCGGTACGTCCGCGATCACGAACTCCACCTCGGCGAGCTGCGCCCAGCGCCGCTCCAGCCGCTCCACGGAATCCCGTACGAGATCACCGAACAGCTCCGCCCGGCTCGCCGACAGCGGTACCTGCGGCGGCGCGAGCGGCCCCCGCATCCCCCGGCCGTGCCGGTCGCGCCGCCGCGGCCGCGGCTCGTGGGGGGTCTCGGCGGAAGGAACGGGGCGGGGAGGAAGGGAGCTGTCCGTCACCCCCGCAGGGTAGCCCTCACCCCACCTCCCGGAAGGGCCCCGATCCGGTCACGGCCCGGTGTCGCGGCGGTGTCACATCCCGAACGACCCGGCCGGGACCGGGTACCGGCGCGGACCCGAGAGCCCCCGCCGCACCCGTCGCAGGAGGCGACACGGGGGACCGGCCGGGGGGCGAGTCGTCGCGGCCCGGTCAAGAGTGCGGTACCGTCCAACGTCGTGAGCCTTGTACGTCGCTGTTCGCGCACCGCGTGCGGCCGCCCTGCCGTCGCCACACTGACGTACGTCTACGCCGACTCGACCGCAGTTCTCGGCCCGCTCGCCACCTATGCCGAACCCCACTGCTACGACCTGTGCGCCGAGCATTCCGAGCGCCTGACCGCCCCGCGCGGCTGGGACGTCGTCCGCCTGTCGGACGGCTCCGGCCCGTCCCGCCCCAGCGGTGACGACCTGGAAGCCCTCGCGAACGCCGTGCGCGAGGCGGCCCGTCCGCCGGAGCGCGCGGCCGAAGCGGGTGGTTCCGGTCAAGGTCCGCAGGTGACCGGCGAGACGCGCCGCGGACACCTGCGCGTCCTGCGTTCGCCCGACTCCTGACACCGGGTTCGTCTGAAAAGCCGCTCTGTGCACAGGGTAGGTTTGCTCCACCGCACAGAACCTTCAGGAGGGCAGGCAGTGGCCGCAGATCTTTCGAACATCGTCAAGGCATACGACGTACGCGGCGTCGTACCGGACGAGTGGGACGAGCCCCTGGCCGAGCTGTTCGGTGCTGCGTTCGTCGAGGTCACCGGCGCCACGGCGATCGTCGTCGGTCACGACATGCGGCCCTCCTCCCCCGGCCTGTCGGCCGCCTTCGCCCGGGGCGCCAGCGCCCGCGGCGTGGACGTCACCCTGATCGGGCTGTGCTCCACCGACCAGCTGTACTACGCCTCCGGCAAGCTGGACCTGCCCGGTGCGATGTTCACGGCCTCCCACAACCCGGCCCAGTACAACGGCATCAAGCTCTGCCGGGCCGGCGCCGCCCCCGTGGGCCAGGACACCGGCCTCGCCACCATCCGCGAGCTCGCCGAGAAGTGGACCGACGAGGGCGCCCCGGCGATCCCCGCCGGCACCGCCGCGGGCACCGTCACCGAGCTGGACAGCCTCCCCGGCTACGCCGAGCACCTCAAGGGCCTGGTCGACCTCACCTCGATCCGCCCCCTCAAGGTCGTCGTCGACGCGGGCAACGGCATGGGCGGCCACACCGTCCCCACGGTCTTCGAGGGCCTCCCGCTGGACCTCGTCCCCATGTACTTCGAGCTGGACGGGACCTTCCCGAACCACGAGGCCAACCCCCTCGACCCGAAGAACATCGTGGACCTCCAGGCCCGCGTGATCGCCGAGGGCGCCGACCTCGGCCTCGCCTTCGACGGTGACGCCGACCGCTGCTTCGTCGTCGACGAACGCGGCGAGGGCGTCTCTCCGTCGGCCATCACCGCCCTGGTCGCGGCCCGCGAGCTGGCCCGCAACGGCGGCACCGGCACCGTCATCCACAACCTGATCACCTCGTGGTCCGTCCCGGAGGTCGTCCGCGAGAAGGGCGGCACCCCGGTCCGCACCCGCGTCGGCCACTCCTTCATCAAGGCGGAGATGGCCTCCTCGGGCGCCATCTTCGGCGGCGAGCACTCGGCGCACTACTACTTCAAGGACTTCTGGAACGCGGACACGGGCATGCTCGCCGCGCTCCACGTCCTCGCGGCCCTGGGCGGCCAGGAGGGCACCCTGTCCGCGCTGGTCGCCGAGTACGACCGCTACGTCGGCTCCGGCGAGATCAACTCCACCGTCGCCGACCAGGCCGGCCGCACGGCCGCCGTCAAGGCCGCGTACGCCTCCCAGGAGGGCGTGACCTTCGACGAGCTCGACGGCCTGACCGTCTCGGCCGCCGACTGGTGGTTCAACCTGCGCCCCTCGAACACCGAGCCGCTCCTGCGCCTCAACGTCGAGGCCCGCGACGAGGCCACCCTGGCCAAGGTCCGCGACGAGGTCCTCGCCCTCGTCCGCGCCTGAGGTTCCCCTCCCGGCGCCGGCCGAAGCCGGTGCCGGGCACGGCGAAGCACAGCCCCGCCAGGGGCACCTCCCAGCGGTAGCTGGGGGAGTTTGAGGCGCGGGGGTCCGGGGGCAGAGCCCCCGGAAACGGACCCGCACCCGCCGCGGTTCCCGGGCCGCCCTCCCGGGGGCGGCCCGGCCCCCGGGGCCGACAGGCCCCACCCCCCACCTCAAGCCGCACCGCAGGTGACTCGGCGGTACGCTGACCACGCCCGATCCGCGATCCGCGACCCGCATCCCCGAAGGGAACCGCCCCATGCCGCTCGAAGCCGGCCTGCTGGAGATCCTCGCCTGCCCCGCCTGCCACGCCCCCCTCCGGGACAACTCGGCGGACGAGACGGCACCCGAGCTGATCTGCACCGGCCAGGACTGCGGCCTCGCGTACCCGGTCCGCGACGGCATCCCGGTCCTCCTCGTGGACGAGGCCCGCCGCCCCGCGTAGCCCCTTCCGCCGCACCGCCCGACCCGCGCAGCGCAGACCGCACACGCCGTCAACACCGCCGGAGGCCGCCATGCTCGACGAGCCACTCCTCGACGCACCGGACGATCTCGCCCGTGCCGACCGCCGCGGCCTCCTCCGCGGCGCCGCCGACGCCGGGGCGAGGGTCCGCACCGCCGCCCGGCACGCGACCGAGGCGGGCCTGGCGGACCTGCGCCCCGACGGGCGCCCCCGGTGCGTCCTCATCGCCGGCCCCGGCACCGCGGCCACCGGCGTCGCCGACCTCCTCGGCGCCCTCGCCGGAGCCTCCGCCCCGGTGATCCGGCTGCACCCGACCGGCGTCGCGCACGCCGCCGGGGCCCTGCGCTGGGCGCTGCCCGGCTGGGCGGGACCGGTGGACCTGCTCCTCATCGTCACCACCGACGGCACCGAACCCAGCCTCGCCGTCCTCGCCGAGCAGGCCTACCGGCGCGGCAGCTCCGTGGTCGCCGTCGCCCCCGAGCGCTCCCCGCTGAGCGAGGCGGTGGACGGCGCGCACGGGGTCCTCGTACCGATGGCCAAGGCCCCGTACCAGGAGTACGACGAGTCCGCCGCGGCCGGCCCCGGCGCCCTGTGGGCCCTGCTGACCCCGCTGCTGGTCCTCCTGGACAAGGTCGGGCTGGTCTCCGCCGCCCCGGACACCCTCCAGCTCGTCGCCGACCGGCTCGACCGCACCGCCGAGCGCTGCGGCCCCGCCATCGCCACCTACTCCAACCCGGCCAAGACCCTAGCCGCAGAGCTCGCCGACTCCCTGCCGCTCATCTGGAGCGAGGGCGCCGGAGCCGGTCCCGCCGGCCGCCGCTTCGCCGCCACCCTCGCCGAACTGGCCGGCCGCCCCGCGCTCGCGGCCGACCTCCCCGAGGCCCTGCCCGCCCACGGGGTCCTGCTCGCCGGGGCCTTCGCCGCCGGAGCCGACCCCGAGGACTTCTTCCGCGACCGCGTGGAGGAGCCCCAGACCCTGCGCGCCCGCGTCGTCCTGCTGCGCGACCGGCCCACCGGAGGCCTCTCCGCCGCTCCCGCCGCCCGCGAGCTCGCCCTCAGCCACGACACGGCCATCAGCGAGCTCGAACCCGAGGAGGGCACCGAGCTGGAACGGCTCGCCGAGCTCCTCGCCGTCACCGACTTCGCCACCGCCTACCTGGCGCTGGCGTCCCGGGGACACAGCTGAGGCACACACCCGTGCCCGCACCGCACCAGATCCAGGAAGACGACGATGGACCGCCTGACGAACACGATCCGCCCCTACGCGTGGGGATCCACCACCGCGATCCCGGCCCTCCTCGGGGTCGAGCCCACCGGTGAGCCCCAGGCCGAGATGTGGATGGGCGCCCACCCCGGCGCCCCCTCCCGCCTCGACCGCGGAGCGGGCTGGACCACCCTGTCGGCCGTCATCGCCGCCGACCCCGAGGGCGAACTCGGCTCCGCCGCCGTCGCGAAGTTCGGCCCCGCCCTGCCGTTCCTCCTGAAGATCCTCGCCGCCGGGGCCCCCCTCTCCCTCCAGGTCCACCCCGACCTCGCCCAGGCACGGGCCGGCTTCGAGGACGAGGAGCGCCGGGGCGTCCCGATCGACGCGGGCCACCGCAACTACAAGGACGCGAACCACAAGCCCGAGCTGATCTGCGCCCTCACCCCCTTCGACGGCCTGTGCGGCTTCCGGCCGCCGCGGGAGGCCGCCGACCTCCTCGAAGGCCTCGGCGTCGACTCCCTGAAGCCGTACGTCGACCTCCTGCGCGCCCACCCCGAAGAGGCGGCCCTGCGCGAGGTCCTCACCGCCGTCCTCGCCGCCGACCGCGAGGAGACGGCCCGCACCGTCGCCGAGACCGCGGCCGCCGCCGAGCGCCTCGGCGGCCCCTACGCGCCGTACGCCGGCCTCGTCCACGACTACCCCGGCGACCCCGGCGTGATCGCGGCCATGCTCCTCAACCACGTCCGGCTCCAGCCCGGCGAGGCCATGTTCCTCGGCGCCGGAATCCCGCACGCCTACCTCGACGGCCTCGGCGTCGAGCTCATGGCCAACTCGGACAACGTGCTGCGCTGCGGCCTCACCCCCAAGCACGTCGACGTCCCCGAGCTGCTCAAGGTCGTCGTCTTCGAGCCCAGCGCCCCGGGCGTCCTGCGTCCCGAAGGCGGCGCCGAGGAGGTCTACGAGACCCCCGTCGACGAGTTCCGCCTCTCCCGCTTCGTCCTGGCCCCCGGCGGCGCCCCCCACACCCTCCCGGACGCCGCCCCCCAGGTCCTGCTCTGCACCGCCGGGGCCCCGGCGGCCGGCGAACTGACCCTCGCCCCCGGTGAATCGGTCTTCGTCCCCGCAGGCGAAAAGGTCGAACTGTCCGGTTCTGGTACGGTCTTCCGCGCCACTCTGGTCCTCTGACGTAGCGTCGGCCGCACAGGCAGCTGCAACAATGTGCGGCCGTAGTCAGTGGCTAGGAAGGGACATCGGCACCCATGAGCGCGTCGGGCGGTACCAGGGCGATCGTGGCGGCACTCGCCGCCAACCTCGCCATCGCTGTAGCCAAGTTCGTGGCATTCCTCATCAGCACGTCCTCGTCGATGCTCGCCGAAAGCGTCCACTCGCTGGCCGACTCCGGGAACCAGGCCCTGCTGCTCCTCGGCGGGAAGAAGGCCAAGCGCGAGGCGACCCCCCAGCACCCCTTCGGGTACGGGCGGGAACGCTACATCTACGCCTTCCTCGTCTCCATCGTCCTGTTCACCGTCGGTGGCATGTTCGCCCTCTACGAGGGCTACGAGAAGATCCACGACCCGCACCCGATCAAGGCCTGGTACTGGCCCGTCGGCGTCCTCGTCTTCGCGATCGTCGCCGAGAGCTTCTCCTTCCGCACCGCGATCAAGGAGTCCAACGAGATCCGCGGCAACCAGACCTGGGCCCAGTTCATCAAGCGCGCCAAGGCCCCCGAACTGCCGGTGGTGCTCCTGGAGGACTTCGGCGCGCTCATCGGCCTCGTCCTCGCCCTCGTCGGCGTGGGCCTCGCCCTGCTCACCGGCAACGGCGTCTGGGACGGCGTCGGCACCGTGTGCATCGGCGTACTGCTGATCGTCATCGCCATCGTGCTCGCCCTGGAGACCAAGTCCCTGCTCCTCGGCGAGGCCGCGGGCACCGAAGAGGTCGAGAAGATCAAGGCCGCCCTCGTCGACGGGGACACCGTCACCCGCGTGATCCACATGCGGACCCTGCACCTCGGCCCCGAGGAACTCCTCGTCGCCGCCAAGATCGCCGTCCAGCACGACGACACCGCGGCCGAGGTGGCCAACGCCATCAACGCCGCCGAGGCCCGCATCCGCGCGGCCGTCCCGATCGCCCGCGTGATCTACCTGGAGCCGGACATCTACCAGCCCGAGGCCGCCAAGGCCGACGGGAACTGACCCGGGTCCGGACACAGGGAGGCCCCCGCAGCTCACCGAGCCGCGGGGGCCTCCGCATGTCCTTGCGGGGGGTCGTCCTGCGGTCCTACGAGGGCACGTCCGCGCGCCCACCGGGCCCGACCGGCGCCTGCGCGTCCTCCGGACCCGGCTGCGCGACGACGGGCGCCTGCTTGCCGGCCCCCTCACCGCCGCCCCCGCCCGGTCCCGGCTGCGCCGCCGCCGGAGGGGGGATCGCGGCGGGCACCGCGGCTGCCC